>JAQTVP010000081.1 GCA_028707015.1 Dehalococcoidales bacterium
TAATAAACAAACCGGAGCAATCCGGTTTATTAGACGTATTACGTCTAATAAAATCTATTGACTTATTTTTTGATTGTGGTATAATATAATTACAGTAAAGGAAATGAGGTAAAGAAAATGAGTAAAATACTTTTTATGGTTCAGGCAATACTATTTACCATAAGTCTAATCTTTATTTTATGGTTAGGACTAAGTTGGTTTGATATTATTAGCCACAACCTAGAGGTTGAACCTGTTTATCAAAGCTGGAATTTCTTTTGCTTATTTTTTTAATTGAAAGGAAGAATATCATGAATTACAATCCTACCGGAACCTCCAAAACCATTGTGACCTTTACCGACATTGATGAAGATGGCGACCCAATGACACTGGTTGTCAACGATAGTCAGATGAAGCTGCTTACCAAACTGGAAAATGCCGATTTCATCAAGATTATCGACCGAAATCGAATCGAAAGTATTCGCGATATTTCTTAATCACTTAGGTTTAACGAAAGTTAAACCTAATTAGACGTATTACGTCTAATATTATGAATTGACAAAACAAAAAAATTATGGTATACTTTAGATACAATAAAGAAAGGGGTTAAAACAATGAAAGCAACAGGAATAGTCTGGAGAATTGATGACTTGGGGCGCGTGGTCATTCCAAAGGAAATCAGACGGTCAATGCGTATCCGTGAGGGAGACCCGCTCGAAATCTATACCGATAAAGACGGTTCGGTCATTTTCAAAAAATACTCTGTCATGGGAGATATGAGCGAAACAGCTACCAACATCGTGAAAACTCTTAACTTGGTTCTTAATCAACCCGTGGTTGTTGTTGACCGCGATACGGTTATTGCCGCGGCTGGAAAAGATTCACGAAGCATCATGACCTCATATATCAGCCGCGAAGCTGCTGAGCTTATGGAGTATCGTTGTGAAAAGCCGTCCTATATGTTTCCAGTTTGTGAAAATATGGAAATGCCTCGTGGCATTTGTTTCTTCCCCATTATGGCTGAGGGCGATGTAGTTGGAGCGATTATCGTTCTTGATAATGATTTGGGAATGAATGACACTCAAATTGAAATCGTCCGCACGATGGCAAAATATTTGGGAAGGGAAATGGAATCTTAAACCGGAGCAATCCGGTTTTATTAGACGTATAACGTCTAATTTAATATATTGACTTTTTTCAAAATATATGTTATACTTTAGATACAGTAAAGAAAGGGAGAGAATAAAATGTTTGAAATCAAAGTTACTACTTACAACGGAACAGAGGGTTCTCACAAAATATACGATATGCTTGAAGCGGCGAGTCTAGCAATTGATTTCGGCACCTGTGAAAATGTGGCAACAGTTGATTGTATCGACTGCGCAACCGGAGAGGTTATTCTCACTATTAAAAATCAGAAGCTGACCTGGCTAACAGGGATAGGGGAGATTTAATCTCTCCTATTTACTTAGACGTATTACGTCTAACAATTCTTCTTGACTTATTATTATATTATGATATAATATTTTTATAGAAAGGAAGTTGAAAAAATGAAAAGAATGTTATCCCCTTTTATAGAAATGATTAACGATGAAACATTAAGAACAAAGGTTTATGTTGCACTCGATAAAGTTCCAGAATATTTTTGGACAGCTCCTGCAAGTTCTTCTGGTAAATATCATCCGCCCTATGATTTGGGTATTGGTGGCACTATTCGTCATACTGTAATGATGATAAGAGTTGCGCTTGACCTTTTGAGAATGGAAAATGAAAATATTCTTGCTCCATCAGTAAATGCGGTTATTGTCGCTTGTATCTTTCATGATAGTTTCAAACATGGTATTCCAGATAGTGGTCATACTGTTCATGAGCATCCACTTCTCGCCGCAGATTTTGTGTATGAAGAATTCAAAGATTATGATATGGTGTTTGCGGATATTGTATCAGGTTCAATTCGTTCTCATATGGGAAGGTGGACTACATCAACACATAGTAACGCAATTCTTCCAATACCAGAAAACGAATTCGATAAACTTATTGCTCTTGCGGATTATATCGCAAGTCGAAAATATACACAATACGTACCAGAAGGAAGTTTATAAACTTCCTTTTTTTAGTTAGACGTATTACGTCTAAATAATTCTCTTGACAGAAAAATATTTTTCTGTTATACTGTAAATACAGTAAAGAACGAAAGGAAGAAAAAAATGTCAAAGTCAATTTATTTCGATATGGACGGTACGCTTGCCGACCTTTATGCAGTTGAGAACTGGTTGCCAAAATTACGTGCTTCTGACCCTTCACCTTATGCAGAAGCTGTACCAATGCTCAACCTGCGGATTCTCGCTCGTTATCTAAATCGTTTACAAGAAATGGGTTATCGTATCGGTGTTGTATCGTGGCTCTCAAAAGGTTCTGACACGAACTATGACGAGCTTGTCAGAATTAGGAAGCTGCGTTGGTTAGCTGAACACCTCGGTTCTGTCGATTGGGACGAAATCCATTTAGTAAAATATGGGCGTCCGAAGCATTATGTCGTTAAGGATAAGGCTGGTATTCTTTTTGATGATAATGCGGAAGTCCGCGAAAGCTGGAGAGGCGAAGCCTATAATGAAAAGGAAATCCTTTCCATCTTAAAAGAATTGCTCGTATGAGCAATTTCTTTTTAGTTAGACGTATTACGTCTAATATTCTTTATTGACAAATAAATAAATCAATGCTATAATAAAGACACAATAAAGAAAGGGGTTCAAATTATGAACAACAATTTTACAAAGTTTCAGGGCAAAGAGTACACTATGACTATCGACCATACTGGAGTTATCACGTTGACTCCAAAACTTGCCGGCGAGAAGCTTCTGAAAAAGAAAAGAAGCTGGGCACACAAAGTCCTCAACGATTATAGCGGCTGTTATCTATTCATACGTGAGGGTAGCAAAGTAGTTGCACTCCAGAAAGACAGCTGGTGTGATGAACGCTCTGGCGAGGCTTGGGGCATGGCTATTTGTAATGAAAAAGATGATTTCGACGATTCTATCGGTCGCGCACTCGCGGTATGTCGTGCCGAGGGTGATAATATTCCGGATTTCATGCTTATGTAATCCAAAGGGAGAGTTTTCTCTCCCTTTCTAAATTAGACGTATCACGTCTAAAAATATTTATTGACAGAAAAATATTTCTATGGTATACTTATATCAAGGTTGAGGGAGATAAACCAAAACCAAAAAAATATTTGCTCTGACTATGAGCGGAAAGTTGGTATAAAATGACAAAAACTGCACTGGATAATGCGCTTCGTGAAAAAAATGTGGTCGCTCTTATGGCTCTGCTCAAGGAATCGGGCGAGGAAGTCATGCGCGTTGGTGGCAACGTGATTGCATTTCCTACGACTGACGAGGAATCCAACGAGAGCTGGATTGAAATTACAATCAAAGTTCCCAAGGGTGAGCGCATCGCCAAGGAAGATGGCGGCGGGTTTGGCGGTTATGATGGCTATGGTCTAGCTGAGTTCTACGAGAACGAAACACAGCGTAAGGCTGAGGAAGCTGAAAAGAAGAAAGCTGCCGCTGCGGCGAAGAAAGCAAAGAGTACCGCAAAGAAAAAGGAACCTGCAAAGACTGAGGAAGAGGGCGAGTAATCGCCCTTTTCTTTTAATTAGACGTAAGACGTCTAATTCTTTTTGTTGACTTTTTATTTATATATTGTTATAATTACATTATAAAAGTAAAGGAGTTTTGAAAATGTATATTGCAAGAACAAATGTCAATAATTTCTCTGATTCTCTAAACTTACAACACGTTCGTAATATTCGCAATACTGATAAAACACAATATAATTGTGGCGGTTATGCACTTGAAACTTTTAACTGGTTTATTCCTCATCCAAATTTTGCCCGTTATAAAAACGATGAAGATAATACAAGGATTTGTGTAGAGTCAATGCTTGCAGACGTTCCAAATCTTCGTATTATCAATGATGTTTCTGAATTAAGAGAAAATGAATATGCTTTTGCTTTTCGTGTCGGGGATGGAGATTTTCATTTTATCAAACGTGCAAGCAATGGACATTGGTTTCATAAAGCAGGCGCAAGTTGGTTTATTAGAACGATGAGAACAGAAGATGTTTTTAATACTTTTTGGAGTGGTCGTTATAATGGACCGATTGTATTATTTGCCAAATTAAGAGAGAATTAAATTCTCTCTTAGTAATTAGACGTATAACGTCTAATATTTTCTATTGACTTCTTTTTTTGTTTGTGGTATTATATAGGTACAGTAAAGAAAGGAGTTACCCAAAAATGAATGTCTGCGTATTTGATACCGAAACCACAAGTCTTGATAAACCCTTTTGCTATAATATCGGTTATGAGATTTTTAATACCGATAGTGGCGTCAGCTTGACTGCAAAGGATTTTGTAGTTGAACAAATTTGGCATAACCTACCATTATTTCAATCGGCTTACTATGCCGATAAGCGGGAAATTTATGTTGCACGCATGAAAGCCCGTCAGACTATCATGGATAAATTCGGCTATATCACCCAAGAAATGGCAAGAGATTTCAAAAAACTGGAAGTCGTTGGTAGCTATGCCTTCAATAGTGATTTTGACGAAAGAGTTTTCAATTACAACTGCGACTGGTTCAAAGTCATTAACCCATTCGATAATATTCCAATCTTTGACATTCGCGGCTATGTTCATCAATTCATTTCAAATCAGCCGGAATATCTCGACTTTTGCGAAAAGCACGAACTATTTACCGAAAGCAAAAACTATTCAACGACTGCCGAAGCTGTTTACCGTTATTTGACAAATGATATAGAATTTGCCGAAGAACATACGGCGCTTGCTGATAGTAAAATTGAGGCTTTTATTCTCGCTCATTGTGTCAAAGAATGTGGGCGGAATGGCAAAAAAAGTATGTTGTCAATCGGTCAATTGTTCGAGATGTTCCCACTCCATTCCAAATTGTGGTAGATGGCGAAGAAATTTATGACGGTGCGTATAAGAAAAAATATGTCCGAAATAATGTTTTCAAGTTTACCACATAAAAGGAAAAGATTCCCAATCGGGAATCTTTTTTAATTAGACGTATCACGTCTAATAAAAAGTAGTTGACAAAAATATTTTTCTGTGGTATTATATAGGTACAGTAAAGGAAACGATACTGAATAAACAGTCCGACATACGGACAGAAAGTTGGTAAATCATGGCAAAGACTAAGGCACAGGTAGACAAGGAAGTTCGTTCCGCAGGCGAAGCCCTCATCAATTTTGATGACCTGACTGCAACCTCTGGGAATACGTGGGTAGGCTCGACCACTGTTGACGGTGTTGAGCGTTTCTTCGAAATCAAGGTTGTTGCCAAGAAGGAAGGCTTCGGACAGGACGAGATTGACGCTCTGCTTGCCGAGCGTGAAGCCGTCGAAGCTCGCAAGGTTGCGACTAAGGAAGCCGCCGCCAAGAAGAAGGCGAAGGACACCGAGCGCAGAGCAAAGGCGAAAGCTGATGCCGAAGCGAAAAAGGCAGAGGGTTAATCCCTCTCCTTTTTTGTTAGACGTATCACGTCTAATTTTATTTGTTGACAATAATAATATATTGTGTTATACTTATACCATAAGAAAGGGGAAATAAATATGGAAAAATTATTCACAATCACCGCATTGGTATTTTTTGGTAGTTCTATTCTTAACGTTATACTGAATACTATCAAATCAATTGTAACTGTTAAGGGGAGCACCCACGTTGCCGCAATTATGAACGCTATCACCTTTGGATTTTATACCATTGTAGTCAAAATGATAGCAGATGTTGACCTGGTTATTTCTGTTCCATTAACAATGATTGCCAATCTCATCGGTGTTTATATTGCAAAAGGTATTTTGAACCTAGTAAAAAAAGACAAATTATGGCGCATTTCTTGCACAGTTTCAAAGAAAAAGAAGATTGATAGCGAAACTTTTAGAGAATATTTCAAAAAATATAATATCGAATATACCATTATTCCAATAAATGATTATAAAGATGGTTATTTAATAGATATTTTTTCAAATTCTCAAGGAGAAAGCGCATTAATCAAAGAAATAATTACAAAAAATAACATAAAATATACAGTAATCGAAATAGAAAAGTCGTTGTAAAACAACGACTTTTTCTTTTTCTTTGTTAGACGTATCACGTCTAATAATTTTCTATTGACTTTTGATTTCGTTTCTGTTATAATTAAATCATGAAAGGAAGGGAAGTATTTGATTGAAGTTTACGAGCATCCAAAAACTGGGCGTGTCATTAGGACATTGACACCGCTTCCAAGAAAGGCAGGTGACTATATATATTTTCTGAGATTGAATCCTGTCCCAGGTTCATCTCTTCCAGTTTACCATAAAATTGGAACTACAGACCGGCCGCTTGACCGTTTAAAAGAGCACCTCCGTAATTATAAATATCAATTTGATATTGATGTGCTCTGGTTTTCTCCTAGGTATTCTAAATATACCACGCTTAGAATTGAAGATAAACAAAAGCAATGGTGGATTGAGAATACCGAATGGGAATATGTGCGGAATGACAGATTTATAATTCCAGATTATGTAAAGGAAGTCACCATTACTGTGAGAAAGGATTATATCATTCAGATATAATCCTTTTTCCTATTTGTTAGACGTCTCACGTCTAACAATAAATATAAAAAATCCGCATGAGAAATGTCAAAACTCATGCGGATTAAGAAAGGAGTGGGTTAAAGGAAATGTCACAAACCTTTAACTTGTTTATAGTATACCATACTATAGCACTAGTGTCAATCTAATTTATTAGACGTATAACGTCTAAACAAATTTGGAAAATTAATTTTCCAAATAATTCCTTTTACATAAACGTTTGGTCATCAATGTGGTTACCAAGATGATATCTTGAGCGCACAGTAAAATAAGTTTCGCAATGATTGCAACACCATTCACTCGTGATAATAACAATGTCATCTATTACTTCAACTTCTTTAACTTTGTTTTCATCAGTTTCAGTACTATCACAATACCAACAACGCATTTTTTTCATCTCCTTTATATATATAATATATCATAAATTTTATTTTTTGTCAATAAAATAATTTAGACGTATAACGTCTAATAGAGGAAGATTATTAATCTTCCTCT
>JAQTVP010000082.1 GCA_028707015.1 Dehalococcoidales bacterium
TACTTTTGCTTTGAACGATGGGCTGTGTTTCCTTCTGCTTTCTTTCATGTCCTGCTCCTTTTCCTTTTGTTATTTTAGCAGGACTCCACCTTAACTACCTGTCCGATTTCTTGGGTCCACCTCAGTTCCTTTACCTGGCTTACTTGTTATCATGAGCTTTCCACTAACCAAGCTCACACGCTCATACATGCCTAATATACCGAGAGATGACTTTTTACGATAAACATCACTATTCATACCGCAACCATTATCGTTTATAGATATTCTAAGGATATCATTTTTACAACTTATGGTTACGACTACATTTGTTGCCATTGAATGCCGCACAATATTCAGTAATGCTTCCTGTAAAATTCGATAAGCGGTAATTGATATTTCTTTAGTAATATTCATTTCTAATAATGAATTATTATTAATTTTCATTCGGCATTTTATTTTGTTATGTTTTTCAAAATCATCAACATATAGTTGTATTGATTTAATTAATCCGAATGCATCTAAATTTTGTGGCCTAAGTTCCTTTGATATATTTTGTATATCATCAAGAACTTGATCTATCAAACCTAAGATTTCTGTCATTTTTATTTTAAATGGTTGTATTTCTATTTGTTTGAGAAAAGATATTATCTCCATACGAACTACTATTAATCCCTGTGTCAACAGATCATGAAGGTCACGAGCTATTCGTAGACGTTCCTTCTCCTGAGCATTAATACAACGCCTATTTAATAATTCTAAACTTTCACGTTGCTTAACTAAATCTGTAACATTTGTGCCGAAGCAATAAAACAATGCTTGTTCTAAATCAGGAGATGAAACGCATTTATTATGCGTTTGAAAATATAGAGTGCTACCATCTTTATTTTTTACTTTTCTTAACTCCCGGGTAGCTTGATTATTTGATGTTTTAATACGATTTAATTGCTTCAACCACGCTTTTTTTGTGGGTAATTCAATATCGGTATCCATAATTGTCATAGTAAGCATTTCTTTGCGGCTATAACCAAACATATCGCATAAAGCTTCGTTAACCTCTATATAATTACCGTGCATATCTAAAATAAAAAAAGCTTCTAAAGAATTCTGGATGATAATATCATAAAAAGAATTTTTTACATGCTGAATCAGTTTAGTATGTTCTTCTGAATCATCCTTAAAAGAAGCCTCGTTATTAGTGGAGTGTATTTTATCCATTTTACATGCCTTCATTTTTTTATTGATTTAAGACAAAATTGTCTCAGCAAAACCTCCGAATTTTAAATGTAACACTTCGTGCTAAATAAATGCAATAAACAATATTATTTCATGCCCAAAAAGTATTTTATTTAATTATTACTAAAAGTTTATCAATTAGATCACTCTATTAATATAAAACAAACACTCATAAATGAATGAGACTTTATACCTATATTATTCTATTTATCATCCCCATATTAATTTATTGCGAACAGAGTAACAATAAAGGTAACAATAAATATTCATAATAAAAAAGCTTTTTAGCCGCTGTTGTTCATATTGTTGATTGATATTGTAGTTAAATACAGAAATAAGAAGTAAACATGCTAACAGAAAATGATGTTATCTCGAATATAGTAATGACGTGATGTGAAAAGATGATAAAGATACTTATTGTCAGTACTGATAAAGAATTTATAGAAGATATGGAGGCCAATCTTGAGATGTACCAACAAGATTGGCAAGTATCGGATATGACCTCTGGGAAAAAGTGCTTAGAAAACTTAAACCAGAATAACGGTATAGACATTGTTATTGTGGGGAAAAATCTGCAAGATATGCCAGGTTTAGATTTAATAAAACAAATACGTGATGACTCTGATGTAATTATCGTCTTAATATCTCAAGACAAAGACATATCCACATTGGTGAAAGCTTACGAAGTGGGTGCTGACGATTATGCAGTGCAACCTGTAAATATGTTTTTATTCGTAACCCGCTTGAAGGCATTGATAAGAAGAAATAATTGGGATAAACAAGCCAGAGAAACGAAGCGTTTCAGAAATGCTTGTTATGAATAGAAATAAAAACAAGTTCATGTATTTAGTCAGCATAACATAGGCTGTAGTGAATAATAAGAAGTGGAGGTGATGCCTATATTATATTTTATCATTTGTTAATCAGAATATATGAAAGGAGAATAAATTGAAAGAAGAACAAGAAAAATTAACTTCAAACAAAGAAGGAAAACATTCTGGAGACGTTTCCAGACGCGACTTTCTTATTGGTGCCGGAACTGTAGTAGTTGGTGGAGCAATCGGTGCAGGGTTGCTTTCAGGCTGCGGTGAGACGGTTACTACCACCGTTAAAGAAACTTCCACTAAAACAGTTCCGACGACTGTAACAGCAGCCGCTACTACAGTAACCGAAACGAAGACAATAGCCGGTGAAGGCGGTCAGGTTATTACAGTTACCGAAACCAAAACAGTCGATGACGGTGGCGGTGTTTACCCTGTAGATGAACCTGAGGACACCAAAATTCATGTCCTTGCTCAAACTGCAAATGGATTCCCAGGCGTTTTCGGCTGTGTTGATGTTAAAGATGGCAAAATAGTCAGAATTAGGCCGACACATTATGATGTAGAATACCCAGATTTTCAAACATGGGGTTTTAACAGCCGCGGCAAACGTTTTGAAACCAAGAAAAAAACAATGCCAGCTCCGCTTAATATTGCCTGGAAAAATAAGCTATATTCTCCCAATAGAGTCAGGCATCCGTTGAAAAGGATAGATTGGGAACCCGGCGGAGACCCGGCAAAAATAAACGCGCAAAATCGTGGAAAAAGTAAGTTTAAGAGAATCTCCTGGGAGGAAGCTTATGACATTATCTACAGCGAGATGACCAGAATAGCAGAAACTTATGGTTCCGAAGCCATTCTCTTAAGAGGAGGCTGTCACGGCGAAAATAAAACTATTCATGCTACACACGGAATGCCCGGTAAATTGGTCGAGTTGATATATGGGGGACAATACTCGGAAATAATCGCCGGTTCATGCAGTTGGGAGGGTAGTCACTGGGGGTCAAAGCATGTAAACGGTTTTGAACCTTTTGGTTTGCCTCCATGCGACAATCAATTTTCAGATCTCGCAAAAAATTGCGACATGATCTTGAATTGGCCTTGCGATATTGAATGTAAAGCTTGGCTGTCTGGTGGAATGGTGCCAAGTTTAGCTACTAGCTTTCTTTCCGAAATAGGAATAGAAAACATATTTATTACACCTGACCTGAACTCTACGGCTTGTCTACGCGCTGATAAATGGATCCCTGTTATTCCCAATACTGATGTAGCGCTAGCACTGGCAATTGCATATATATGGATAAAAGATGGTTCTTACGATAAGGATTACGTGGATACTCACGTTTATGGCTTCGATAAATTTAAAGAATATGTAATGGGTGACGAAGACGGCATTGCTAAGACCCCTGAGTGGGCTTCACCATTATGCGGTATCCCGGAATGGACAATTATAGCCCTTGCAGAACATTGGGCTAGTAGTACAACCGCGATAATGCATCTTCTTGGCGGTGGTAAAACTAGAGGTATATATAGCCATGAAATGATGAGAATGAATGATGTTTTACTGGGAATGCAAGGTATGGGGAAGCCGGGGGTTCGAATTGTTGGCTCCGATTCTTTAGTAGGACATGATGAATCTAAATCTATGTCTGGCGGACAACATGTGTCAATAAATACCCAGCTTGGTTACCGTGGTAAAAATGCACTGCTTAGAGGGACCAGGCCGAATCCGATGCCTGCGCAGCATGTGCACGAAGGTTTCTTCAAGGATGCCATCACAAATCCGCCGGTTAGCTGGTACGGTGGTGGAGTTTGTGCAGCATTGCCTACACAATGGACAAAATCCACATATCCTGAAGAGGGTTGTTCCAGAGTCCATATGATGTGGGGGGACTGCTCCGGGCAATTAGGATCATGGTATTCCGGGTTTAATGTCATAGATGCATATCATAGTAATGAACTTGAATTCATTCTTATTCAGGACATTATGATGATGCAAGAAATGCTATATGCAGATGTGATTTTGCCTATTTGTACAACTTTAGAGCTTGATGATATTAACTATATGCATGCTGATTACCTGGGAATTTACCTTGACCAAAAATGTGTTGAAGCTATCGGAGAGTCAAAAAGCGATTATGAAGCACTCATACCGTTGGCAGAAAGATTTGGCGTTCTGGAAGAATACACCGGCGGCAAAACGATTGAGGAATGGCAAAAGCATGTTTACGAGATATCAGGGGCTCCTGACTTTGTAAGCTGGGAAGAATTGTCTGAAAAGAAGTACTGGGTACGGGGAGATACACCAGACTTTGATGATGACTTAGCTCCTGGTGGACTCAATGATTTTTATAATGACCCGAAAAAATATCCCCTACCAACACCAAGCGGGAAATTAGAATTTTATTCACAAACGATAGCCGAACATTTCCCGGATGATAAAGAAAGGTCACCGATTCCTCGTTGGGTACCTGGAGGACCTGCATCCGAAGGTTGGACCCATGACGAAAGCCTTTTGGGAGAAAGGGCTAAAAAATATCCCTATCTGCTGGTATCTAATACTCCTAAGTGGAGATGTCATTCAATGATGGATGATATGCCGTGGACCAGAGAAATAAATAAGGTTAAAGGTCCTGATGGCTATTGGTACGAACCGATATGGATAAATCCTCAAGACGCAGACAAGCTTGGAATTAAATACGGAGACGTGGTCAAAATTTACAACGATAGGGGAGCAATCCTTGGTGGAGCCCGTGTAGTAGAAAGATCAATACCAGGGGCTGTTGTTATGGACCACGGAGCAAGTGCTGACCCAATTACCGATAGACTGGATAGGGGCGGAACTAATAATCTTATCAACCCACAGAGCACCAGTTCAAAAAATGCTAACGGTATGGCTGTTACTGGCTTCTTGGTTGGGATTGAAAAAGCGAACCTATCGGAATTACGAGAACAATATCCGGAAGCATTTGCAAGAGCTAATGACCCTGCCCAATATGAACCGGCTTATGGACCCAAATTGGGCGCCTGGGTTGAAGGAGGTATGTAATTAATGAAAATTCTTATGCAAGATGTTAAGAAATGTAACGGTTGCTATAATTGCCAGATTTCCTGTAAAGATGAACATTGCAGTAACGATTGGATGCCGTATGCTAAGCCGCAGCCAATTATCGGGCAGTTTTGGGGCAAACTGAATGACTGTATTCGAGGAACCGTGCCTAAAGTTAAAATATCTTTTGTGTTTGTTCCCTGTCAGCATTGTGAAGATGCCCCATGCATTGCAGCTTGTCCAGTCGAAGGTGGTATATACCAGAGACCTGACGGACTGGTTATTATAGATCCTAAGAAGTGTACTGGCTGCCAGAATTGTATTCTTGCCTGTCCATATGGATGTATATACTACAATGCTCAGCTTGCGTTAGCTCAGAAATGTACTGGCTGTGCTCATTTACTGGATAGGGGATGGCCAATTAAAGAGCCCAGATGTTCCGATGCATGCGGTGTAGGGGCTTTAATATTTGGTGAAGATTCTGAGCTTAACCTGAGTGGTACTGAGACTCTTAACCCTGAATATGGTTTAACTACGAGAGTAAAATATAAGAATCTCCCCAAGAGATTTATTGCCGGAACAGTATACGATCCAAATGCTAAAAGGGTAGTTATTGGCGCAAATTGTACTCTCAGTGGTGATAGTAGTGGTAATGTAACCACGAATCATTTTGGGGATTTCTGGTTCGAGAATTTGGGTATTGGCACTTATTCTCTGAAGATTGAAGCAAATGGTAAAAGTAAAACCTTTGATTCAATCAGTACGGAAAAGGATGTAAATTTGGGGGACATTCCGCTTTCATAATAAATTATTATTCATTCTATTTGAGTGTTAATATTAACATTGAAAAGTAAGATTTAATTTATTATAAGCTACTAGGTTATAGTTGAGAGGGTGGAGATTGAATAATTACTCATCTTCACCCTCCTTCTAAATTAAATAAAGAGGTGGTTAGAGATAATGGGAACTTTTAGGGCATGGTTATTTCGCGGATTGATTTTAATAGCGGCTGCCTTTATGGTAATTTCTTTTATTTTGCCATGGTGGTCTTCTTATATTGAAGAGCTTAATGTTATTGTAGCAAAAATATTTCCTTATGGTCTTTGGCTTAATATGGATGAGATAGGTGGATACACTTATTATATGCGGGGTTATGAAATGCCAGCTTGGTTTACACCCGCAATGTGGTTTTATCTCGGCATATGTATTGTGGCTCTAATACTTAGTATGTTCGCAAAAGAAAAACCGATTAGGTTAGGCAAGATTAATATGACACTCCCTCAATTTCTTGTAGGATTTGTTGGGTTATCATATGTAGTGGTTGATATTGTATTCGTTATTATTGCAGCTATACGTACGGGAGATTTCTTCGGGGGTATGCCTTTATTGGGTGAATACAATGTCGTTCTTCAGTATCCAATCGCGGGCATGGCGTATTCTCAATTCGAGATTGGTTTTTACCTAGCCATTGGAGTAGGGATATTATTAATTGTTTTGTCATTACTCCGAAATAAATTCATAGGGGAAAATAATTAACAATGTATTATAACAGCTAACTTGATAATCGGATTATAAAGCCGTGGGAATTATATTTTTAGCTAACCGCGCCGTCATTATTCAATATATACCTGCGGCGCGGTTTCTCTTATTATTAATGAGGAACGGAAAGTTGAAAATAACACCAGGTAATAAATCTATATCGATAATTCTGTTTATAATAATCATTCCCATACTTTTTTCCATCAGTTGTTCCACGATGGTACTGGAAAATAATCATGAAGAATTAGCATTACTAGCTGGACCCCATCGTTAGGACAGAACAGGGGTAATGTTAAGGTGGAATCCTGTTACGGTTAATGGGTTCGATGCAAAAGATTCTACCATAACACCAGCCTTTGGTTCTATGGGGATAGTGGGGC
>JAQTVP010000083.1 GCA_028707015.1 Dehalococcoidales bacterium
GTATTTTTTCAAAAGTGTTAACTGCCTTTTCTACAAGACCACCCTGATTATAGAAAGTCGGAGTATCTGTCTTAGATTGAAACACCTCTATTGCAGGCTTCATCCACATACCGGACCTAGGCCCAGTCACAGAATGTGTCCACAAAGCTTTCAACCCTTCTTCTGAAAACAAAGAAGTCCATTGTCCCGTTATGGCATTCTGCACAGGCATAAATTTATCTTTAGCTTCAGAGTCTTTTTCAATTAATCCTACTCTACTAGCAGCTTCTGCCCAAAGCGCGCCACCCACAGAAAAAGCAGGAGAAACAACTGTCCATTCAACAGCACCAGCCAACATCTGATTATAAAGTAATTCTGCTCCATTAGCAGCTCTAAGCTCTTTCATCTTAAATAACATTGAAACAGATTCTTTTTTGCCCTCAGTAGTGTAAGATTTTAAATTGTTTAAAATATTCTTACCATTAGCTGTTATAAATAATGTCGCAACTCCGCCTTGCCCAAACCCTGAGGCAAAATCTGCATAAATATTTTTACCGCCATCACCCCAAATCCAGTTATGTCCAACTTTTGTGGTACCACCCAATAACCCGCCATACATAAATTTCCCCGTACCAGTCCAAACTTTACTTAGAACATTAGCATTAGCAGTTTCACCTAATATCCCTTTAAACGGCAACTTCCCAGGTTTTGCATAACCATAACGCAACCCAAGCCCCAAATATGCACCTGTTATCCAATTTGTTCCATCTGAATAATTATTTATCAAAGCATCTTTAAATATCTCCCAACTGCTTTTTTCTCGTGTTTTACCGTCAGGCCCTACCACCATCTGTTTAGCTGATTCTAGTTCCAAAACCGTCTTAGCAAACGGAAAAACTACTGCACCAGTACCCACAGATAAAGTGCCATTTTTTAACATTCCCAGTGTTCCATTAAGCTTTATATCAAGATATCTAATATTTCTTACAGGAAATGTATTCCTTGTATTTCTCCACATGAAACGGTTAAAACCTTGCATCGCTCTAGCTCCCTCGCCAAATGTAGAAAATGCAGCAGCTGTTAATCCACCAACTATTAATCCATTTTCAAAATGTTGAATTAAATTTTCCGATGTAATTTGTTGGCCAGATATACCATCAGAAATAATCCCTGAAAGTAAATATACTTCCCCGCCCAATCCTGCTCCACTAACAGTAGACCCTGCTATATTAATTGTAGATTTGATAAACTCGCTAGCAGAATTTTTAAAAACTCTTTTAAAAGAAGGTCTATTGGAAGAACTCATTAAAGGCTCAGTATTATCTACACCTGGTTTAACAGTCTTTGTCATAGATTTCGCTGTCTCATAAACAATTGGTTTAACGGGCGCTGCTATAGGTTTCGCTGTCTCAGAAACAACTGGTTTAACGGGTGCTGCTATAGGTTTCGCTGTCTCAGAAACAACTGGTTTAACGGGCGCTGCTATAGGTTTCGCTGTCTCAGAAACAATTGGTTTAACGGGCTCTGCTATAGGTTTCGCTGTCTCAGAAACAATTGGTTTAACGGGCTCTGCTATAGGTTTCGCTGTCTCAACAACAACTGGTTTAACGGGCTCTGCTATAGGTTTCGCTGTCTCAACAACAACTGGTTTAACGGGCGCTGCTATAGGTTTCGCTGTCTCAGCAACAACCGGTTTAACAGGCTCTGCCATAGGTTTAGCTGTCTCAGCAACAACCGGTTTAACGGGCGCTGCCATAGGTTTAGCTGTCTCAGCAACAACCGGTTTAACTGGCGCTGCCATAGGTTTAGCTGTCTCAGCAACAACCGGCTTAACTGGCGCTGCCATAGGTTTAGCTGTCTCAGCAACAACCGGTTTAACTGGCTCTGCCATAGGTTTAGCTGTCTCAGCAACTGGTTTTGCACCTGACTTACTATTCATAACTTTTGATATACCCGCTATTTCCGGAGCAACTCCAGCCAATCCAGCGGCCGCCCATAAAACAGCATGGGTTCTTCTATCTTCACTAGTAGAAAATCCTATAAACTTTCCTTCATTAACTCTATTCCAAGTCTGCGCAACCCCTTCATTCAATGTTCCCAGAGCCGCTGTCCTGCCTAATGTCCTAGTTACAGCATTCCTACCAACCTGTGCCATGACTGCCTTACCTACTGTGGAAGATTTAGTAGCATTTATCATAGGAGAAAAAGTTGGTGCAACGACAAAAGAAAGTAACGGTTGCGCAACTGCCCCAACTCTTCCGCTATTAACATATGCTGAGACTAGAGTTGCCGCATCACTTTCACCAGTTATAGCATAAGTCATACCAGCGCCAACAGCACCCCAAGTAGCATAACCAACCGCAGCTGTTCGTGCAATTTTTAGAACTTTTACCGCAGTTGCACTTTTATTTACAGTACTGGCCAATCTGTACGCACCAAAAACTTTACGAGCTGTATCTAAAGTTTTAGCACCAGCAGCTGCTTCACCTACTGGTCCATCAAAAGGAACAAAAACTAAAGCTACAGTAGCCACCGCTTCAACACTCATTTCACCGGCATTCCAAGCAACAGCAGAAGTGTGATCATGGGTAGAAACAAGTGGATCTATAAAAGTTAAGAGTTCATTATTCCCATAAGTATTATATTTTCCATATAAATAAGGTAATAAATCATGTGCCTCTGTATATTGAATTGTTCCACCCCAAGTACGATACGCGATATTATCAGCATATTGGTCACCAATAGACCACTGGATAGTATCATCAGCATCAACATCAGGGCCTTGGCTAGTATTTCCTGCTCTACGTATTGCGTTTTTAAGATAATCTATATCAATATGTTCATAAGCTTGATGAGTTCTTGTGTCGCCTTCCAACAACCACACATCATCACTCCAAAATCCCCAATCATTATCCCTACCATCATTACTTACAAGGAAATAATAATCAGAACTATTTTTTACTTTTTCAAAAAGTGCTGCACCAAGAGCATCACGTCCCCATTCAGTTAATTGCTTCCTTTGCGCACTTGTTCCAGAATTAAACATACTTTTAGCAGATATACGAATATATCCGTTGACTCCTCCGTCATTATCACTTCCATTCTGACCATGGAAATAATAAACTTTATCTACTGAACGTTTCATCCATCTATCATCAGGAGAACGGCTTGCATCATACGCCCATACTTCTTTGTCGCCAACTCCACTTCCCTTAAGCGCCCCGCTCTCAACAATAATCCATTTACCCGTTTGCCTATCAAGGACCATTTCAGCAGTCTTCTGCCTAACATCCTTATCAGCATGTATCCCTCTATATGCCCACTTGCCGTCAGCTCCACGTTCACGGATAACAAGAGCCTTACCTGATTGTGGATGCCAAAACATTGGCGGCAACCCATTCCCACCAGGAGCACCATTTTCTAAAACTGTCATAGCAGGCCCACCTAATTCTAAATCATTATTTTGATAATTAAGCGTATGCTGTAAACTCATCCAGTTATCCATAACAAGAAGATGTTTGGTTTCTTCTTTTTCGTAACCAGAATATGTATGCGAGGACAATCTAAGTTCAATATTCCTAAGCGGCATCTCTTTATCTGTAGTGCCTGTTAATACATTACTGATATTGAATACTTCTGCTACCTGAACAGAACGACCTTTATTTTCGCCTGATTTTCCTTTAACCCCAACATCAACATAATCCTCATCCCTAGGACTCCATTTTGAACTTTCATTCCCAAATTTTCTATCATCCAACTTAGCAAAGACTAAACTATATCCTGAGGTTTTTGTTATAATTTTATCCTCTTTTACCGCGTTAATGATCAGAGACCCGTTTGTAAGAACCGGTCCAGACGATACTATTTTTCTGGCATTATGCACTCTATTGCTATTAACAGAACCCCATTCATTAAAATAAGCGGTAACCTCTTTATTTTTCCCTTGGAACTGTCCTTCTGTTTTAAATTGGCCATGTACATCAAACATACTACTACGTGTACCAACAAAATTAGTATTATCATGATTTGGGATCATCCATCCCTTAAAAGTTAATGGTGCATCTTTAGGAATAACGCCATCTATATATCCTTGTCCATAATAATAACTTGAATCATCATCATTAAAAAGCTTTAAAACTTCTTTAGGCAATGAATAATCTCCATATATTTTACCCTCTACATATTTAGTAAAGCCGTAATAATGCGGCACAACCGGCGAATCTTTATCCTCACTTGATTTTTCATATCGGATGACATTGCCATCAGAATTATAATCTCCATCCCAATCATATGAATTTGTAGCAAAGACTAGACCTTCAACATTAACCCTAGCATCTTTACCATCTTCAGAAAGTATTCTGGTTCCTGTAGGGAAAATATCCCCTTTCTTGAAACTCATGGTAGTACCTTCACCACCTATATAAAAAACTGGAACATATTGCGCTAAATCAAAAACCAACTGACCTGATTCTTTAGTTTTAAAATTGATACCACCTTTTTCATTAGCTTCTACAAAAACCCTAGCAGCTGGCATTTGTCTAAAATCCATGCCGCTATTCCCCGATAATTTTTCAAAAACATTTAAAGACGGTTGCCAATATGCCCCTTCAGCAACAACCGCCGTCATAGCCTGCCCATCATTCGTTATTTTGAGATTACCTAAAACATAATTCGCTATTTGGATATCGCTATTATTAAGGTCAAAAACTTTACCTGTAAATACATTATGTCGAGTGCTCGCATCATTACTAAACGTAATATCCAAGTTTTCCTCTAATCTGTAATCAACATTATTTATTAGATCTTGCAAGCTACTTGCCCCTATATATTCAGCTATTTCAGCAAGTGAGTCTTTTGTTAACGCATCTTTTGCACGATCAACATCTTTAGAGAATCCTTCCATAAATTTAGGGACTCTACTCATTTCAGAATAAAACAATCCGAGATTACGTTTGCGCTCATCAGCAGACATACCAAGTATTTCCTTCTTCTTGTCTGGCATCAATTTCATTAAAATAGCCTGCTCAACTTTTTCCTTATTTACAACCCTAGTAAGACCAACCTCTCTATGTAAACCTTTAATACGAGAAGTCTCAACCTTCTGGGTCAAATAATTTTCCCAACGCCCAACCTTCGTAATACTACCTTCAAAACCAACATCAACTTCATGTTTTTTCCCCTCAAACCCATCTCCACTTCCGGTATAAGTTGCTTTTCTAAATTTTGATTCTGACACATCTTCAAATTTTGTACCTTTGCTACCCATCAGACCTAAGTGAGGATCATTATAAATATCACCACCCCACACAGATAAATAAAAAGCATTGTCCCCTGAACTCATTTTCTTAAGATAAAAAGGATTTATCAACTTATTCGCGACATCCCGCACCCCTCTACTTTCCGGTATCTGAAAATGAGTACCCGGCAATCCAGCAAGAGACCTAACATTACCGTACATATCAATCCCCATACCAAGAATACCGCTAACGGTTTCCACCCAGGCCAAAACATTTCCTTTATCATCATTTATTTCAGCCAAATATTTTTCGCCCGTAATTTTTAAATCTGTATGATAGCCCCTATCTCTCAAATCTATCCCAGTTTTATTTAATTTATCCGCCTCAGATTTATATCTTTCTAATTGTTCGGTTTTCTCTTTTTCACTTAATACCTTTGTGTCTTTTGCGAATGAACTATGTCTTAATACATTAATATTATCCTGCTCTGTATTTAATCCAATTGTAAAAGTATGAAGACTTTCATTCCATTGACCAGCTTCCAAAATAGCTGTTTTTTGATTGTCTTTCATCACTTTACCAGACTCTGTATATATAGCTTTAGTTGACAATTTAAAATTTTTATTAAAATCTGTACTAACTGGCTCTAAAACAGTAAAAGCACCCTGAGCCTTGGCCACCCACTCAGCTCCCGCCTTCCTTTCTCCAAGAAAATAAACATGACTTATCGCATTAGCTACATCTTCGTTATCACCTGTTATGCTAAGTATATTAGCTTCATTGGCCCCGATAAAAGGTTCATTAAACACATTTGCAGTTTTTGTCCCAACCTTATATTGAGGCACTCCACGATTGTCATAAGACAATTGTCCACCATCCCCAAAGTATCTTAAACTCTCTCCTACAAACAAAGCAGGACGATCACCTTCACTGCCTGCTTTAAAATTATAATCTTTAAAATGAAGTACATCCGGTTGTGCAGAACCACTAGCTAGAATCTTATCATTAGCAATTATAGGATTACCTGCAGACAAAGCCCCAGCATTTTGCAACAAAATTGGGATCCCTGAATCTGAATTAAAATTACCAACAAAAGGACTCTTTGTCCCAGTTACTGTAACACTATTTTCATAAGAATTATCTAACCCTCTCGCTTCTGATGAATCCACAGGCATTGTAAGCCATTTGAAATCTTGACCCGCAGCAACAGTAAACTTGCCATCTGCTATACTAACTTTAGCTGTTGATTGAGCAATCTTTTTTCCGTTGATTTCTATACTAGATGTCGCTACAGGATCATTAGTCCACCCATTACTAAGGTCCAGACCTTCTCCTATATTTGGGGTAGAATCTTTACCAGAAACCCAAGTATACCAACCATCTTTAAGATCCCCTTGCATATTAAAAACAGCCTTTATACTGTCCGGAATATCTTTTCCGCCATCATTCATACGCTTAAAGACTTCTCTCGCTGCACCTTTGAAATCTCCGTTTTCTATCATCGTTATCTCTGAGTCTTTTAAAGCTGCATTTTTTTGAATATCACCCTTGAACTCAATATACTTTAAATCAGGATTTGTTTTAATCTGTTTCTCAAAATATGAACTTAACCTTTCAACTATTTGCTGTTTATTAACCTCCATAACTGATGATACATTCACACTCCATCCCTCAAGTTTAATATCTGTGGAATATTCTCCGGCACCACCAAACGGTCCGACAAAAGAATTCTCTTTACCTTCTAAATATGTATTAAAATGAATACGTCCTACCGAGTCTTCTTT
>JAQTVP010000084.1 GCA_028707015.1 Dehalococcoidales bacterium
TGATGCAACCGCAGAAGAACCAACTTACATCTATATTCTGTTTCTGGTTGCAGAAAAGGATGACGCCCGGGAAATAGATGATGATTCCCTGCAGCTGCTAAAAGATAATGCTATTGAGAGCTGGCTCTTAGAAGAAACGAACCTGCACGAATTGAACTGGAATTTTAATTCCGAAATTCACGGCTGGATTAATTATCAGCTGTCAAAATAAAGTGCCGCAGTATTAATAAGTACTTCTCCTACGGAAAACTTACACTATATTACCAAGAAGTATTTCTGTCTGTAAAATTCAGTATAAGCTGCCTATCATCAGTATGTTTAGTTATATATTGAGTGTATTATATGAAATTTTTTTTATAATGGGGGAAATATACTAATAATACATGCCTATATAATTTCAGTTAAAAAAGTAGTTATTGACATTTTTATAGTATAAGAATAAAGTCAGCCATTATAGATATTTTATTATTATAAAGTAAAAACCATAAGAAAATTATGACATATATGAGTTATAGTAATGGTTGTTAAGATTATAACGGATAGTACCTCAGATATTAGTTTTGACCTTGCGCGTGAATTGGATATTGAAATAGTACCAATGTACGTTCGTTTCGGTAATCAGCTATATCGTGATGGTATTGACATGTCAAGTGCAGAGCTGATGAGAAAACTGGAGACTACATCGCTTAAATTGGCAACTTCCCAACCCAGCCCTAGTGATTTATTGAAAGTGTACTCAAAATATTCTGAAAACTATGATGGCATCATATCTATTCATATTTCATCTAAAATAAGTGGCACCTATGAATCAGCCCTGATAGCCGAGGGGATGGTTAAGGGGAAATGCAAAATAGAGGTTATAGATTCTAAAATAAACTCTGCCGGTTTGGCTTTGGTAGTAATACAAGCCTCTAGAATGGCTGCGGCAGGTGAAAAGATAGATACCATTACTAAATGGGTAAAACATATAATTAATCAGACTAAAATGTTAGGCGTTTTTGATACTATGAAATACTTGGCTAGGGGTGGTCGGGTTAATAAAGCAATTGCCAATATCGGTGCGTTTCTTAATATAAAACCCTTATTGACTTTCAAAGATGGTGAAATTATACGAGCCGGCATGGTGCGGACATTTCCGAGAGGAATCGAACGGTTATACCAATTCGTTGCGAAGAGAAATAATATCGAAGAATTGGCTATTGCCCATAGTGCTATTCCAGAAATTGCCGAAGAATTTAAAGAGCGGCTGGGTAATATTTTCCCGGTAAATCGCATTTTTGTAATGCAGCTGGGTGCGGCGCTGGGAATACACGGCGGGCCGGGAGTGTTGCTGGTAGCACTGATAGGAGGTTAATAGAATGGTAATGCAGCAGATAATTTTACTCATCATTAATGTTATCGGTGGGGTCGCAGTAATAGGTAGTTATATATATGGGTTACTTACTCACCCGGATGGCGCTAATGCCTTATGGGGAAATATTTCGCTATCTGTAAGACCTGTGTATATGGTCTCGATGGTACTGGCAGCTTTAGGGTACTTCGCATTTATTTATTTCATTTTCTTTCGGCTTATTCCAGATGAAGTTAATATTGCTGGCAGGTTTAGCTTCAGTTTGTTTTACATAATATTTCTTGTAATTCTCATTCCCTCTGTTCTGTGGATGCCATTATCTCAAGCCTATATAGATGATCCGGGGGCTGGTTTGTGGGTAGGAATACGTATTGTGCTAAGTCTGGTAGGAATATCTTCTATTGTCCTGGTATTAGTACTGTTTAACCTGCAAACAAAAATGACTGGTATTTCATACTGGTTGGCTGTTGCTGGTAGTATTTACTTTGCTTTTCATACGGCGATTTTAGATGCCTTGCTGTGGCCGGTTTTATTTAAATAATATAAAACCGGAGTTATTTTTTGAATAATTATTGTGATGGGTGAAGTAATGGAGAAAATAGAGATATATGACAGCCATAGTAATAAAATATTGCACGTTAGTAAAATTATTAAAACAGATGAAGAATGGAGAAAAGAATTAACACCGGAGCAATATCAGGTTACTGTAAAAAAGGGGACTGAACTTCCATTTACCTGTACCTTTGAAGATGAGCAGGAAACTGGTATATATCAATGTATTCGATGCGGTACAGATATGTTCAAGAATGTCACTAAATTTCATTCCGAAACCGGTTGGCCGAGTTACTGCGAACCGGTTTCAAAGTTGAATATACGATTGGTAGTAGATACCAGCTTTAATATGAATAGAACAGAAGTAATCTGTGCCAGATGTAATGCCCATTTAGGGCATGTTTTTGATGATGGTCCGCCGCCTACGGGTAAACGTTACTGCATTAATTCAGCAGCCTTAAAATTTACCAGAGAATAGTAGTGATGCGTAAAGATAATATTTTAAACAAAAGGCAAAGCCAAACTAACTCGATTAGCAATAAGGAAATTGCTACGCTTGCCGGGGGCTGTTTCTGGTGTCTGGAGGCAATTTTTAATCGGATAGAAGGTATTGATAAAATAACTTCTGGATATTCGGGTGGTACAACAATAAATCCATCTTATGAAGAAGTGTGTGCAGGTACGACCGGACATGCTGAAGTAGTACAGCTAATATTTAATCCACAGATAATATCTTTTCAGCAGATACTGAATGTCTTCTTCAGCACACATGATCCAACTACCGTTAACAGGCAGGGAAATGATATCGGTACTCAATATCGGTCGATAATTTTTTACCATAGTGAGGAACAGAAGACTATTGCCGAAATGGTTATTCAAGAACTGAACGGTAAGAACCTTTGGCATATTCCGATAGTAACTGAAGTTATCCCCTTTAAGGAGTTCTATCCGGCAGAGAATTATCACCATGATTATTTCAATAATAATTCGCAGCAACCTTATTGCCGTGTGGTAATTGCCCCCAAACTGGCTAAATTTCATAAGCAGAAATTATCTGGAATAAAATTTAAGTGAGTAATATTCTCTGCAATTAAAAAATATGTTAATTTTCCTTAATTTATAAGATAATAAAAAGTGAACACGGCTTACTTTTCGACAATATATAAAATATATAAAGAGAGTATTACACTTAGTTTTCATAATATATTGAATTAAATAGGACGGAGGAGTGGAGATGAAAAAGAAAGCTGTTTGGTTAGTAATTATTGTACTAATCGTAATGACTTTATTAATAACATCTTGTAACCAGACAGATACTGAGGAGGAAGGGATAATATCATTAAATACTAAACCAGATGAAGAATGATCAGCGGATGGTATATTAAGTGATAGTGAATATTCTGCTAAATTAATATATGCCGGTGGTAATTATAAATTACATTGGCACTCTGATGAAAACTATATCTATATTGGTATTAAAGGTAAAAGTATTGGCTGGGTAGCTATAGGTTTTGAACCAAGTGATGAGATGAAAGATGCAGATATTGTTTTTGGTTTAATAAAAAATGGGGGAACTCTTGTTTTAGATCAGTTTAGTACTGGTGTTTTTGGTCCCCACCATCCTGATATTGAACTGGGTGGTACTTATGATATCCTTGAGTTCGGAGGTAAGGAAGAAAATGGTACCACTATCTTCGAGTTTAAGCGAGCACTAGATACCGGCGATCAATATGATAAGGTTATTAATAAAGGAATAGTAAAAATTATTTGGGCTTATGGTCTTAGCGATGAGATAAATATAAAGCATGCAGTTCGTGGAGACGGAGAAATTTCCATTTAAATCAGCACTTAATTTACTGGAGGTTTTCATATTATGATATTTCAAACCATTATAGCTGCTAGAATTATATTTATTTTCAGCTTAATTAATTTCGTAACTGCATTTTTAGTGTTACTGTCTTGTCGGTGTATCCCTGGTCTTAAAATAACTGGTGACCTTATGCAATACAGTATTTATAGGCGGTTATTTGGCTATCACTGCTATTACTGGCGGGCTTTTTGGATATCAGTGGTAATACATGCTATTTTTGCTATCGGCTTCATTGGAGTACCTTTTTAAATAAAACAAAACGGTTATTAACTATCTGCCAATAATTATTCGGCGGTTTTAATATCAATTCAAAGAGTAGAGTTTAATGTAGGTAAAGTTTTTTGTTTTTAAGTTTTCCCACATTCATTTCATTGATGTCACTGCTATGAGTGTGTAAAGGCATACCAGTCTAATTTATCTCTACAACCTCAATCTCGAATGTCAGATCTTTTCCCGCCAGAGGGTGGTTAGCATCTACTGTTATCGTTGTTTCAGAGATATCAATAATGACAACTATAGTAGTGGTCCCATCAGGTTGTTGCATTTGTAATTGTTGTCCCAGTTCAGGAATTAAATCTTCGGGTAATTGGGTTCGTTCTGCTATCATTACCAAGTCATCACGGTGTTGGCCATAGGCTTGATCTGCAGGTATCGTAATGGTCTTTGATTGCCCCACCTGCATATCCCTAACTGCTTCCTCAAAACCTGAAATTACCCTGCCTTCTCCTAGTGTAAATTCAAGCGGTTCGCGTTCTGCAGATGTATCGAAAACGGTACCATCATCTAGTTTACCCGTGTAGTGAACCTTAATTATATCACCATTCTTAGCAGTTATATTATTTCCAGAGCATCCGCTGAATACTAGTATTCCCAAGGAGCAGATTGCCAGTAAAATATAGCATAGAGCTTTTAGCACATTATCCTCCATTGTCTATAGTGATTTTAGTTACTGGTATTCTAACACGATAGTCACATAAGATGCGAATTAATGGTACTGTAACGAGCTTTTGCTGTATAATTAATTATTGGATATAAACCGGAAAGTAAAGAGGTGTATAGTGAGTGAACAATCTGAGCAACAAAGATTTGCAGTATTAATTGATGGTGATAATGCTCAGGCATCCCTTTTACCTCAAATTTTGGCAGAAGTTAGCAAGGTTGGGCTGATAACAATCAAGCGGATATATGGAGATTGGACGACTACAAATATGAATAGCTGGAAGGCATCACTTCATCGGCATGCCATTCAACCTATCCAGCAATTCAGATATACAATCGGGAAAAATGCAACCGATAGCGCCTTAATAATTGATGCAATGGATATCCTTCATAGTAATGATGTTGATGGTTTTTGTATTGTAGCTAGCGATAGTGATTATACGCGGTTGGCGACTAGAGTAAGAGAGGAAGGATTTTTTGTTATCGGAGTGGGAGAAAAGAAAACTCCGGAAGCTTTTACTAATGCCTGCAACCAGTTCATCTACTGTGAAAATCTGGCGGTAACCAAAGAGTCAAAAAAGAAACGAACAAGGACAAAGAAATCTGATGTGCCAGATCCTCTGCCCTTGTTGTTGCAGGGTTTTGAGATGGCAGCGAAGGAAGAGGAATGGGTTCACCTGGCATCAATGGGTAATGCCCTTCGCCAACTTGAGCCAGCTTTTGATCCCCGAACTTTTAATCATAAACGATTGCAATCACTAATTAAGGATTACCCCAAAACATTTGTGCTTAAAATAGACGACTCAAAAACTCCACCCGTGATTTATGTAGCACTTGTGGTTTAATTGAATGTAAATTAAGTTTTATTACCATTTTGAGTTGTTAATCACTGGGTTCATTATGGCAGCTTTTATACAACCTGCTTTTAACACTCAAAATATTAAGAATAGCTATTTGTCCTTGAAAAATTACTGGATCAACGATTAGTATTTATAAGTAAAACTTAAATTAGACCGAATGAGTAAAATATTATAAGTGCAATTAAAGTAGCCAGTAGAGCACCACTAACTGTTTGAGCCAATGTATGGTGTTTTAATACTATTCTTGCCCAGGCAGTCATGGGAATCAGTACTAAAGTTATTATCGCTAAAGACCCATATAAAATAATCAGAATTGTTACCGCAGCACTAATGAAAGCGGTATGAAGACTTATCTTCCATAATAAATTTATGCACATAAAAATTGCCACTGCTGAAAATCCGGCAACGAATGCAGCTAATAATATTGACGGTGCATTGAGAAGAATAAGTATGATACAGCTGATACTGGTACAAATGCTTGTAAACAGATAAACACTAGTCCGTTCTTTGCGAATATTGATTGAGTAACTTTTTATTCTGCGGCTGCGGACAAGATAGACAATAATGATAATAATTGGTAAGAGGCTAAGCGCTATTGAAATTATCATCCATTTTATGGCATCAAAAGTATCTGCTGTTGCCTTAAATGAAAGTAATAGGATTAATAGTAGACTGACTATAAAAGGGTGCAGAATATTAGAAATCAGGTTAGCTGTGTTTATTCTCAATAATTACCTCTGGTGTATTAGGGACTAAATTACCGTAACATACTAGCATAATAATGTAAATATACTAGAATGATGGACTCCGGAGCTTTTTACGCAATCATAGTTGGTGGTATAATCCCTATAAAATCAGTGGGGGTGGTCTATGAATAAGATAAAGACCGCCCTATTGAAAATAGTAGGGGGGATAAAAGATAATATGTCAGCTTTTCTAACTGCTATCGGTTCTGCATTGATTCCGTTGTCTATAGTCTTGGCAATTGAGATTCCTGGTGCTTTTTCTTTTTCATCAGTCTGGGGGTGGATAGCTTTAGCCTTAATGATAATCGGTATCGCTATTATTTATCGTGCTTGGAAAACGACAACAGAAGAAGAAAAGCAAAGGCGAAAGGAAAGTATAACTAATATTGCGTTGATTACAGGTATCGCAGATAAACTGGTAGTAAATATAAATGAGGTGATTAAAACACTAGAGAAGAAGTTATGAATAATGAAATCAATTGTAAATACTGCCAATCCGAGAATGTAATCAAGTATGGCGGATATAAAGATACTCAATACTACTGGTGCAAAGACTGCAAGCATAAATTCGCTGGCTTAGATACTATACCAAAGATGCAGTATTCTACATCTAAGGTTGCTGATGCACTCAATATG
>JAQTVP010000085.1 GCA_028707015.1 Dehalococcoidales bacterium
TAATTTTATATACCAAGACGAGAACCAAATAAAATCTTGATAAGATAAATTATACCAGGCGATAGAATGGTGACAGCTAATCGACGAATTATACCTGCGTTATAAGGCCATTCTATAATTTCTTAACTTGTTTTTCATATATACCCCATGTAACGACAGCGGAGTATATTCTTTCCATTCCGCCTTCTAAACCATGTGATGCTTGCTGTTTCAAATTACAACGAGCATTTTCTAGGTTTCTTCACACTATTTCTAACTCGTGTCTCTTTACTCTAACTATTGCATTGTGAGTTGACCACATGGAGATGAAGAATAGCAGTATAGTTACACAGACCAAAATCGAGTATACAATAATGTTTTGAAAACTTAAGAGATTCTCCAAAGGTTGGAAGGTAACGCTAATACTAATACCACCAATAAAAGCAAGCGAAACACCTAAGCCCCATTGTCCTATAGGTGTGAGCGCTTCTGTATTGAATACGTCTATTTTCATGTAATTGCGGTTAAGTTGAGTAAGATGTCTGGTATTATTTAGACCATCATAGATTAACCAGGCTAATAAACTAAATGATACAATACTTGCAAAATAATAATAGATATCAGACCATTGCTTTATCCATCCCCACGGTAGACTTATAACTACAGTAAAAACTGCACCACTCAATAGGGCTATCCACTCCCAGCGGCGGTTGTAACTAGTTATTTTTAATGTAATATTACCTTCATCTTCCTCTTGAATTAGTAATCGACAGCTTTGGATTACACGGCCCCATAACTTTTTCATTAGGGGGTAGATAATTAGAATGTAAATAATAATGGCCGGCTGAAGACCGAGTCGCCATAATCCCCAGTCTATTTGGTTTGTAAAGTTGCTGTCGGCATAAGCGGCTAGAACCAGAAGTAATAGAAAAATAGCAGCAACTACAGCTGTCGCCCAATACCAATGAAGCCGTGAACGATTGATAATGTCTTCGAGCAAAGGGGTAGTATGCAGCTTTTTTACCATATATGTATTATATACAAATCTCTAAAAACTTAAAGGCATCTTTCCTTCTTCCGCAAATGTATCTATTTACATGACTAAATGTATTCATGAAACGAAATATTTCAGAATATTTGCTAACATTTTTGCTAACGAACTTCTGGACACGAAAAGTGACGAAGGGGTATTGCATAGTACAAAATGAGGCTAAATGCTAAATATAATGGTATGAAGGATTACGCCTCTTTACTTCTTGGGACAATACGCCTCTATCTTTTAATCAGGGTGTCACAGGTTCGAGACCTGTACGGCCTACCAAAGCTAAATAGACCTTCCCTACCAGGAATTTTTAAAGAGAATCAGGGTGTCAAGACACTAGGTCAACCGACACCCTGATTTTATTATTATTTTCGGGATACGTCAACAAAATTATCGAATGAATACTCTATCATAATAGACCTGCAACCAATCGGTTATGAGTGTTGTGTGTATCAAAATCCCAATCCATATTAACCCTTCTCTCCTTAAAAACAGTTTTATCCCTTAATTAGGGGGTTGATGCACAGATAAACTGTGCTCCCAATCTATCACCTTCTTCCAGCGTACTCTTTAGTGTTTCACCAATGCTACCGTAACCGTACATTGTCAGTTCACGATACTGATCTTCATACAAGTCAGCCAATCCAATAACATGCCCCACTTCATGCGTGGCGATGTTCTGTACATCATAGGCTGTATCTGAATCTATCCCCCAGGCAAGACGGGAATTAAACACCATGTCAAATTCAATTATCGCATCGAAAGTTTCTGGGTTATTGTCATCTATATACCACAAACTGGTAACGGCAATAGTTCTCCTTCCGGAAATCTTTGCCCATGATATGTTGTTTACCTCATCGTATCTAAGTCCGAAAAGACTGGTTAGCTTAGGATTATCATTAAAAAGAGGTTCATCGGTAACATTATCCCACGTTTCAAAAGAGGTAGCGATTATATCAAAACTACTTCCAGGTGCCCCAGCAGGATTTATGCCGTACGAAACTTCATCCGGTAAGTAAAGCTTAAGTAATTTATAATAATCGTTAATTGGTTCCGGTGGTGGTAACGGATCATCCGGTACCGGTTTCCCAGGTGGTCTATCAGGTTTTGCGTAATGAATGAAAGTAATGTTCTTCAGTTCATTGGGGGTTATAGGTTTATTAGGCTGTTTAGCCGCTAAAACGATGGCTGGTAGGTTCAATAATAATATTAAAACCACCAAGAGGATAATTATGGCCTTTCTCATTTTTCCCTCCCTTACCTGTGATTCTAATTTTATAATTGTTAAGTAATGATAAGTCTAACAAATATATCATGTCAAATATCCCCAATCCTTTTTTTGCTAACGGGTCTTTAGCCGATTATTTAACAGAAAGTCTATTTATTTATTATTCGCCATTTCCATAATTACGAAAAGTCTCCAGATTTTGTTACATGATGAACCACTATAACTTGAAAATATTTTGCTAACGAACTTTTTATCATTAGAAGGTATTAAAAGATACCAAACAGGACAAAACGAGGCTAAAGTCTAAATGAAATGGCACTCAGTATTACTTGTCTGTACTAGGGTGGCACAATACCCCTGTATCTTTTAATCTTTGAATACTTTCCACTGTGATTTATAATTCCCCATTTATAACAATTTCACAGGCACATTTCTAATCTATATAATAACTACTAAAGATACGAGGCTGGAATTTATAACTAACCAAAGGAGGATTATAATGTATGCACAATTGGTGATGTTTATACTTGGACCTGGAATGCGCGCTCAAGCAGATAAAATGGCCGACGAATTTGCTATAGCACACAAGCCACTTAAAGGATTTAAAAACGCAATATTCATAGGTGACGATGCAATTGGAGAGTATGGTTCTCTAACGACATGTGAAACACCTGATGATCTAAAATCCGCATCTGACATCCTGCGCCCGAAGCTTGCAGAAGCCCTCAGTGGGATAGCCAAGGGTCCGCCAACGACCCGCATTTTTGAAGTTTACGAACCCCAAGGGTAAGTTGCTACCTGATAAAAACAGATACCGGCTATATCCTAATCGATACGGGGTGTTCATATAAGCGAGCCCGACCTTGAGAAAGAACTAAAAATAGCAGGTTGTATACCTGGCAATCTCAAGGTTATCGTTTTAACACATGGAGATTTTGACCATACCGGTAATGCCGCCTATCTACGTACAAAGCTAGATACGAAAATAGCTATGCACTATGAAGATTCAGGAATGGTCGAACGCGGAAATATGTTCTGGAACAGAAAAAAGGGCAATATTATCATCAGAATGATGACAACTATACTTTTAAAATATGGTAAATCCGAAAGATTTAAACCTGATTTATATACCGAGGATGGATTTGACTTCTCTGAATATGGATTAGATGCCAAAGCACTTCATATTCCCGGTCACTCAAAGGGTTCAATAGGAATCCTGACAGCTGACGGCGCCCTAATTTGAGGCGATCTGTTTGAAAACACAAAAAAGCCAAGCATCAATTCTATTATGGATGACTTGGAGACAGCGAACGTCAGTATCGAAAGACTACGAGATTTAAAAGTAACTACCGTTTATCCTGGGTATGGAAAACCGTTCCAAATGTAATTACTCCCAGAGAACTTAACTGAAATAGAGTTGAGAGGTAAAATCAGAGAGAATTGTTGAGATTACTTCTTGACTGGCCCAAAATAAATCATTGGCAATTAAAGTAACGGCATTAGTTCGCAAGGCTACTAGGCTTCATTTAAGCTAGTACTGTTTCATTATTTCTTTTACAAACTCACTGCTATTTGGCATCTCTGGGAATTATGAATCAAAATACCCCAGCCTTCTTTCCCTTTAGAGAAAGTAAGTTCAACGCCCGGTCACGAATATTAGTCATGGTTATTGTACTCACTACTTCCTCCATATAATTCAAGGTTAGTGTTAGCCTCCCGCTCGTAGTAATAACACCAATTATTAACGGACAATCCGGACCAGCACCAGGTACAAAGAACATTCTTTCCAATCCTATGTCACCATAATGCTCTGGGAAATTCATATTGGCCAGATTTGTGTTGATTACACCAGGAAGTGCATTAATGAAACGTAACGTAAGCTGATTTACAGCATTTTTCTGGTTCTGAGCAAATGAGGAAATCCTTTCATAACTACGAGCTCCTGGTTGTACCAAACGGCTCATCGTGCCAAATCCGAGCAAAACATCCATTAGAGTACCATCAATATCTTCCATCTGATAAATCACCTCAAAACAAGCCAGTGATTCCATCTTCCGATGCGCGATGTGGTGAAAACCTGAGCTTTTGGTTTATACTAGAAAGAACAGATATGTTACCTCAGTATGAACATCGTGGTGTTTGTCCAGCCATACGTACTCGTGAGCAATACCTTTTAGCTTCAATATTATTTCTAATTAATCACCGAATCTAGAAGGGCGTTTTATTCCTTAGTAAGTATGATATTAGATATAGTAGTTGTTACGGTGGGGAAATCTTCGCTGTAACTACCGTTATCACTAGTAAACCAGTTGAAAAAAGTTTTGGTGAATACTATTTGACAGGTAATAATATCGCCGGACCTTTTACCGGTAAAATCCATTTCTAGAGGGCGTTCATGTTCGTTGACAAACACCCCCGTGATATTATTATTAATTACTTGTAAATCACCGGTGGCGATAATGGAGAAAGGATTTACTGTAGAAGGAACTGTTGAGCTGACAATTGTCATATCTACATATGTTGGAACTTCAGCAGTCCCACTTATTGAATTATCCGTATTTAGTACTAATGTGAGGGTAATATCTCCATCGAGAAAATAAGCGTAGGTTGTTCCCCCAAAACTTGATCCCCCGAATGGTCCAGAAAAAGACCCGTGGAATACTTCTTCAACAGGATCAGTAATTTGAACAGTTACGTCAGTAGTAGCCTCAAGACGGTTGGAGTCTATTACAGACATCCTGAAATGATAGGTTCCTGCATTAGCGGTCGGTGAGCCCTTCAAATAAAAGGAAACACCATCCATTCCTCTCTCAATCGACATCCCGAAAGGAGGGAATCCCCCACCAGAAGCTGGCCAATACTCATATGGAGGTTCGCCACCTGATGCAGTAGTAATATATAGAGAGCCCGATGCAGGTGGGTTCCCCTTATCCCAGGTGACATTAGCTGTCTCTGGAGTTAACTTCGGGCCTTTTTTCATTACTGTAATGGTAAAGGAAGCCTCCCTAGCATGCCATTCCTCATCGATTACCGTAGCCGTGAAAACCGGATATATTCGTGTTGATGTGCCACTATCCAAAAGTGGGGCTGTTCCCGAAATCACCCCTGTTGGATCCAATACGAATGGCAAAGGGGGTGTACCTTTCCAGAACTTATTGCCTATTCCTCCCGTAGCCTCCAGTGTGAAAGAGCCATAGGTACCTTCTATCCAGACAGGCAAAGACATTGTATTAATACTAAGATCTGAGCCAGTATAATCAAGAGGGGATTCTTTTCCACAGGAAACCGTAGATAACAACAAGACACATGCTAACAATATTGCGATACATAACTTTATTTTCATTTGAGCCTTCACAATAAAAATATTATGCTAGATAAGGAGCATTTTTACTAATTGTATATCTATTGAGAATAATCGTCAATCTCCCTGTTGTGTACAAAAAGTTTCTAGAAGTTGAGAACTAAGGTAAAGTGCGAGAGTAAAAACGAATGTTTGGATTAAGTTCACCAAAAATATAAGGGGAGCATTTCTGCTCCCCTATCAAGAATTTAACGAATTACAGCGTTACCACTGCACGAACATCGGGATATTTGTCCAGTCATGCGTATAGTTATTTAATACCGTTTGAGTTTACTGTTTAATTAGATTTGCCAAATATTTTTAAAAGTAACACATGCTTGACAAGAAGTAATTAGTATGATACTTTATGTCATAATTAAGATACACGGAACGGAATAAAGGAGGGCAAACATCATGGCACCACTACAAAAGAGAGCTTTTTACGGCCTTATCTTCGGCATCGTATGGATTATCACTATAATTACATTTTTTGTTCTCAATGGAGGCGCTACTGCCTTCGATACGAACCAGACCTTCCGGCTGATTATGGATGGTATCTGGGTTGGTGGACTCGCCGTATACTTGGTCTTATTCTATACGATAATCCGCAAGCCTAAACTGGTGGATGAACGTGACCGGCTCATTTACGACCGCTCCCCGCGAATACAATGGTTGGCTGTCATCTTTGCGCTGGTAGCCTGGGTTATCGGATTGACGGAAGCATTCCACGGTCAGGGAGTACCCACCGTTTACCTTTCTATAATGTTCTTTACCATTCTCAGTGTTAGCTCTGTCGCTGGGAGCATTGGCATTCTGGTCGGTTACCAGAGGATGAATCGCAATGGGTAAAGTAACAAACCGTATAAGAAGGCTGCGCTTCGACCATGACGAAATGACCCAGAAACAGTTAGCCAACAAGGTAGGTTGTACAAGGCAAACAATAATTGCCCTAGAACAAAATAGATATATTCCGTCTATCGAGCTTGCCTTTCGCATCGCAAAGGCATTTGGAGTACCCCTGGAAGAAGTCTTTCAATACGAAGATAGTTAAAAGAGACCTAATATGAATAAAATTATGTTTTTAGAAGAGAGTAGAATGATATTTCTCTGCTCTCTTTTTTATAGCCGTTATCATCGTGATGTTTGTCCAGCCATGCGCATAGTTGCTTGATACCGTTTAGTTATTTAATCTGGTTAAAAACGAGCTCATTGAAAAAGGTCGACCATGACCGGGATATACAATATCGACTTTAAGTTTTTCAAGCATATCAATACTTACGTTCGCT
>JAQTVP010000086.1 GCA_028707015.1 Dehalococcoidales bacterium
CACAAATAGGGAAAGTCAATATCCACGCAGTTACAATATTACCAGCTACTCCCCAGCGTACCGCAGAAAATCTTCTGGTAGAACCCACACCCATAATAGCTGTACTGGCACAATGGGTGGTACTTACTGGAATACCAACAATCGAAGCAGCTTCAATTACTGCTGCCGCCGAAGCTTGGGCAGCAAAGCCGTGAACAGGCTGCAAATTGGTAACCTTCATTCCCATCGTTCTAACCACCCGCCAACCACCAATAGCTATACCAGTACTGATTGATAATGCTGATGTAATTATTATCCAAAATGGGATATTATCCCACAAACTCATCTCACCAGTATAAACGACCATTGCCATTGTGATAATTCCAATCGGCATCTGCCCATCATTTTTCCCATGAGAATATGCCAGAAAAGCCGTAGTAAGCCATTGCATACGGCTAAAAATAACTCTTATTTTAACCGGTGCACTTCGTCTGAATAGCCAATAAATAATACCCATCAATATAAAACCGCCGACAAAACCTAAAATGGGCGCGACAACTACAGCTGCCATTACTCGCTGTAATACACTCCAAACAACTACTTCGGAACCAGCTAAAGCTATACCGGATGCCGCCAATCCGGCAACAAAACCGTGAGTTAAACTAATCGGCAGACCAAGATAAGAAGCAATGACACCCCAGATAATTATTGAAGATAAAGCGGCAATTACCGGTAAATATGAATAGCTGATCGCTTCAGGAATTAAAATCCCTTTACCAATAGTCTTGGCAACAGCCAAACCGGTAGCAGAACCAATAAGATTAGATATTACGGCTATAATAATGGCTTTACGAGGAGACAGTGCCCGTGAACCTACCGCTGCAGCAATAGCATTGGCAGCATCATTAAATCCATTTACTAAACCAAACCCGATAGCTAAAACAATAATAAACAGAAAAAGCCAGAAGGAAGAATCAGGCATGCTTGAGGGCTACTCCTTCAAGGACATTAGCTACATCTTCACATCTATCAGTAGCGCTTTCCATATTTTCATAAATCTCACGCCACTTTATAACCTCAGCCATATCAAAGGTGTTATTAAATAACTCAGCCTGTGCTGAACGTAACACCCTATCGGCTACATTCTCCAGCCGATTAATTTCAACACACCCTTTTAGTATACTACCTAGTTTTTTACGGTCTCTTAGCTGAAAGATGGCTTTTTCCACCTCAGTTGCTGCCTGTAATATGATATCAACCAGCTCTTTTGCTCTCTGGCTGGGACGGTCTATTTTATAAATAATCATTGCATCAGCGGTAGCATGGATAAAATCAACCACATCATCCAGTGTATGAGCTAGTACAGCTATATCTTCCCTATCAAATGGAGTAACAAAAGTACGGTGCAGTTGCGCCATAATCTCATGAGTAATAGTATCCCCATCATGCTCAAAGGCTGTTATTTCATTAAGACTGGTATCAATATCTTCCCATGTATCAACCATTTTTTTTAGTTCTTGAGCTGCTTTCAGCATATTTTCGGTACTTTTTTCAAAGAGATCAAAAAACTTATGTTCTCTTGGGATGAAAGGTAATCTGAACACTATCAATCCTCCTCTACCAAAGGCAACAAAACAACAAAATTTAGAAACTTGAAGACAAAAACTATTATATTACCTTTTTTTGAGTTTAATTTAGACAGCTATAATTGTCAAGCTAAGTTCAGTTGACAGTCGGCAAATAAGGACATACAATGCAATAACTACAAATAATGATTTTTAGAGACAGAATGAACCAAGATAAAAATGATCAACAACCTGAGCGGAATAAAACTATCGAGCAATTACCCACAACCTATCCGGGAGATAGGCTGGTACGAAGGGAGAGAAAACCTCGAGGGAAATTCCGCAATCTCATTCAAGCTGTTTTAAGATTTTTTAAAAGCATAACTAATAAGTATCCAGGAAAAAGAAAATAATTAAATGTACGTAATAATAGCCGGGGGTGGAGTAGTTGGTTTCCACATAGCTTCATTACTGGTAGAGGAAAAACAGGAAGTGGTTGTAGTGGAGCAAAATGAAGAAGCACTGGAAAATATCCGACGGCAACTTGATGTTAAGACCATTCTCGGAAATACAGCAACTCCCAAAATCCTCAGAGAAGCAGAAGCGGACCGTGCCGATTTAATTATCGCTGTTACTAATTCTGATGAAACTAATATGCTAACTTGCTTCATAGCTAAAGAACTGGGGGCAAGCACAACAGCAGCAAGAATCCGTAATTCTGAGTATTCAGGTTATTTTGTTGCCACCAGCAAGTTATCTTCAGCTACACGCAAAGTTGTTAGACCAAAAAACTTTGGTATAGATATATTCATTAACCCTGAAGTTGAAGCAGCTAAGGAAATAATTAGTATCCTCTCCAGCTTTTACTCTACTCCCATAGAGAGTTTTGCTAACGGTCTCGTTCAGATAAGAGAATTCAGGGCGGAAAAAGAAGTAATAATAAATAAGCCGCTGCGTGATATTACTTTTTCCAAACCATGCGTTATTGCTGCAATTAGTCGTGCTAATGAAATCTTCATGCCACAAGCAGATGAGCTGGTAAAACAGGATGACCATATTTACATAGTTGCTGCCCGCGAATTCATGGATGAATTAGGAGAGATGTTTTCTCAACAGCAACGCCCAGCAAAAAGCGTAATTATTTTAGGTGGGGGAAATGTTGGCTTCCGCATTGCTGAAGGATTACAGGAACACGGGATTATGGTTAAAGTAATTGAGATAAATATAAATAAGTGCCAGGAGATTGCAGCTAAACTGAATGGAGTAACCGTAGTTCATGGCGATGGCACTGACCGAGATTTCCTTATCGAACAAGGCATTCCATCAGCAGATGCTTTTGTAGCTACTACTAAAAGTGATGAGATTAACATCCTTTGCGGTTTTTTAGCTAAAAACCTAGGAGTGTCACGTAGTTTAGTATTGATTAATAAGTTAGGATATATACCGTTAACTGAGGCAGTTGGTGTTGATGTGGCGGCATCACCTTCTTTACTCACTGCTCGCAAGATTGCCCGTTTTGTTCTTCACGGCAGGGCAATTTCTGCAACTTTATTAGGGGGCAAACAGCTGCAGGCTGTAGAATTTGTTACCAGCCAAACAGCTAGTATTGCACATCAAACAATTACAGAAGCAGACTTGCCAAAAGATATAATAATAGGTGCCATTATTCATAATGAGAGGGTTATTATTCCTCCCAACAGCAGTATTATAGAACCAGGTGATCATGTCATTACAATATCTCCTCTCTCTGTTACCCCCACTGTAGAAAAGCTTTTTAAATAAAAACAGATAATGAGAATAAAAGTAGTTTTTCACTACCTCGGAATTTTAATAGGAATTCTCGGTCTTTCTATGCTATTTCCTTTAGCATGCAGCATCTATTATCAAGAATCTGATTTGTTAGTCTTTGTTATCTCAATAGCCATTACTCTAGTTTCAGGTTTACTTTTATGGAAATTGTTCCCGGTTAGCGAAGAAAGATTAAGCCAAAGAGAAGCCATAATGTTAGTTTCCGGAGGCTGGATATTAGCTTCAGCTTTCGGAACTCTGCCATATGTATTGGCAGGTATTTTCCCCAGTTACCTTGACGCTTATTTTGAGGCTATATCCGGCTTTACTACAACCGGAGCTACGGTACTTACTGATATTGATAGTTTACGTATAAGCCACCATGGCATTCTGATATGGCGCTCTCTAACCCAATGGATTGGCGGAATGGGCATAATAACCCTTTTTGTAGCTTTGTTCCCTGTACTTGGTATTGGAGCTTCCTTTCTGGTTGATGCTGAGATGCCGGGACCACAAGCTGAAAGAATAACCGCCCGTATTCGAGATACGGCTAAAGCTTTATGGTTAGTATATTTCGGTTTTTCGGGATTAGAGGTAATAACGCTGTGGATAGCAGGCATGCCTTTGTTTGATGCGTTTTCAGTTACTTTAAGCACCATGCCTACCGGAGGTTTTACTCCTACTACTTTAAGCGTTGGTGCTTATAATAGTGTGCTTATTGAAGGTATCATTATTTTCTTCATGGTGTTAGCCGGAGTAAATTTTGCACTATATTATTTCCTTTTTTGGAAACATCAGCCAAAACGCATTTTAAGTAATCCCGAGTTTCAATTTTATATACTTATTCTGACTGGTTCTACCATTTTCATGGCTTTAAACTTAATCAATGACATGGGACTACCTGTTAGTGAAGCCTTCAGGTATAGCAGCTTTCAATCTGTTTCCATTATGACAACAACAGGTTTTGTTACCGTTAATTTTGATGTCTGGCCAGCGTTTTCTAAGGTAATTATGCTCTGCTTAATGGCAATAGGAGCATCAGCTGGTTCTACCGGAGGAGCAATAAAAATTACTAGAATTATGGTTTTATTAAAATATGCGTATCGCAGAATTATACTTTTCTTTAACCCGCGCGTAGTCTTACCTATTAAAATTGGCAAAAATATAGTCCCCGAAGGAATAATATCCGAAATTGTGGGTATGAGCATTTTATATTTTGGCATTCTTGTTTTTGGTTTTATACTAATGAGTACCGTTGGGCTAGATCAAGTATCGGCCTTATCTTCAGTTGCTGCTACTTTAGGAAATGTCGGTCCTGGGTTAGGATTAGTCGGGCCTGCGGCTAATTATCTATTTATCCCGGCCTTAGGAAAAATAATTCTCATAGTCTGCATGCTGGTTGGCCGCCTCGAACTATTCACAGTATTAGTATTATTAACCCCATCGTTCTGGAAATGGCGTTAATACAAGCCACTATTTGAGAGCAATTTGTACATTTATGGTAAGAATACTATAATATCTGTTGTTTGGTAATTTAAGGGAAAGGCAAAACAATGGAATTTCATAAAATTTTAGTACCTGTTGCCGGCGTTATTACTAATGAAGAAATAATAGAGTTAGCCGACAATCTACTGGCTAAGAAGAACAAAGGTGAAATATGTGCCGTCTATGTCATTTCTATAGAACGCACCCTCCCTGTAGATGCTGAAATAGAGTCTGAAATCGGCAAAGCTGAAAATATATTAAACAATATCGAACGTATTGCTGTTGAGCAGGGTTTAAAAATAGATACTGACCTCCTCCAAGCACGCGAAGCAGGCCCAGCAATTGTAGATGAAGCAATAGAACGAGAGGCTGACCTGATTTTAATGGGCCTTACTTACAAGAGGCGCTTTGGTGAATTCAGCTTAGGTGACGTCGTACCCTATGTATTAAAAAATGCTCCCTGTCGTGTTATACTATATCATCAAGTTACATTGGATGAGTTTGCTGAATGAAAATAGTTATTATGGGTTGTGGACGAGTAGGTGCCCAGTTATCGGCATTACTAGATGCTAACGGGCATAATGTTACTATTTTGGATACAGATGCATATAGTTTCCGTAGATTACCACCTAGTTTCAATGGTAAAGCCTTAATTGGTAATGGAATTAATGAGGATGCACTTAAAAGAGCAGGCATCAGCGAAGCAGATGCTTTCGTGGCTTTAACTCAAGGAGACAACCGTAATGTTATGGCAGCTCAGATTGCTAAACACATATTTAATGTACCTAAAGTAGTATGCCGTATTTATGATCCATTACGTCAGGAATTATATACTACTCTGGGATTAGAAACTTTTAGCCCAACTGCAATATTTGCCCAAATACTTAAAAAGGATCTGGAAAGCTAAGTTAATTATTATGTATATTATTGTTGTCGGTGCCGGAAGATTAGGCTACTACCTTATTAAGGCCTTACTCGACCAAGGCCATGAAGTACTGGCTATAGAAAAAAGGGCTAATATTTGCGATAACATTACCAGCGAAATGGGTAGCTGCTGTATCCGCGGTGATGGCTGTGAAACAGCTACTCTAGCTGAAGTAGGTACTAACCGGGCAGATATGCTTATCGCTGTAACCGGGGATGATGAAGATAATCTGGTAGCCTGTCAAGTAGCCAAACACAAATTTCACGTACCGCGGACTATTGCCCGCATTAGAAACCCCAGACATGAAAAACTTTTCAAAAAACTGGGCGTTGACGTTACCGTTAGCACAACTAATATTATTCTTGAACATATAGAAAAAGAACTGCCGACACACCTGCTAACACATTTGCTAAACATTGAAGACAAAGGGCTTGAAATTGTAGAAATAAAAATACCGCCAAATGCAATCACTATAGGTAAAGCAATAAAAGAGCTTTCACTACCGCCGGAAAGTATTTTATCTTTAATCATTCGTAAAGCACATAAACCTATCATTCCAAAAGCCAGTACAATAATTCGAGCTGAGGATCAGATAGTAGCCGTTACTACCCCTGATTCAGAAGACGCACTAAGAACCATCTTAAGAGGCCGCTAGTTATTCCTTTACTACTTTATTATATTTTATTATATGTACTATATGTATGTTTAACTCGTAATACCTCATGTTTCATTTAAATTTGTCCACCAAATCCCAAAACCGCTTCTCTAATTAGCTTATCTATATTTACAAACTACTTATCCGCGTGCTTAAATATTCAAAGTTACAGATAAATACTATACTACTGACAGACAAACATCATTAATCTAATTTATCATTATTAACAACGGGATTATATCTGAACGTCAGCAATCTATATCTAGAGGGTATGTTATGTAAATATGCAGTTAGCAGGAGACCAAAATGATTACAAGTAAGTTCAACAAGTATTCTACCGCAATAACTATTCTTCTAATAGTTATTATTGTTATCAGTGGCATAATTATCTGGCTAAGAAATAACTAAAACCAGCCTAT
>JAQTVP010000087.1 GCA_028707015.1 Dehalococcoidales bacterium
GCGACAAATTTACTCCCATGTGAGGACAACGATTGTCCGCAGCGTAATATTTGTCGTCGACTTTAGCTATAATTATTTCATATCCTTCTACCATGAATTCCTGCATAGTACCATTTTGAAAACTACTACTATCTCCGATATCTATCATACTACTCATCTTGCCCTCCAATTTTACATTATTCCTGTTTCTTCCTCATATTTGTTCGCAAAACAATATCTTTAGATGTCATGCCACATTATACAATTGCTTTAGTAAATTTTCAGGAGTAAAATGCCCATGCCTAACAAATAAAACGCTCTACTCTAAAAGTAGGGCTGGGTGCATGCGACTCTTATCAAAAGGGGTGAGAGGTCAATAACTTAGTGGAATAGAGTTTAGCTATAAAGGTAAGAACCTTTATTATATAATATATATGGAAATACTTATGTAGTAACCGAGAGGTGATAAATGAAGAATAATGCTAGTAACGAAAAACAATTAATGAAGATAGAAGATGCCAACTTGGAAAAGATGAACTTAGAGGAATCACAGCAAGCTGAGCAATTATATAACAGTGCGGGGTTGAACCCGGTAGTTGACGCTGGGTTAAAAGATTACGATGAGCGTATAACTATGGAAAATAAGCTCATTAGTAAAGTGCTTGGTGCTCGTGGAAGCGATGTCCGAGGATATGGCGAAGCTGTGGCCAAGAGAGTTGCTTTGGCTGTGTATAACCTAATGAACAAACAATATGGTGGAAAAGTCGGAGACCTTAGGTCATATATGATGACTCTCGAGGAAGAACGTAACCGGGCGAATGATAAGTATGACGAACTAATGGGTAAAGTAATAGGTATATTAGGAAACGAGTATAAAGAATTGAGAACTGACTCGAATGAGTTCATGGAAAAGTTAACTACAATTATGGGGGAAGATGTTAAAGATTCTAAAATTGACCAGGCAGCTCTTGCTGAGAGATTGGCTGATATTGATGGTTTAAGGTCGCAGATTAAAATCATAACTGAAGAGAAGAGCCAATTAAGCAAAAACTATGAATCTCAGATTACAGAGTTGGGGAATAAATCCGATAAAGAGATTGATAGTCTGAGTTCACAAATATCTGAATTGAATACAAAAATAGAGGATTTGGAATCAGAAAAGGTAACTCTATTGAGTAACATTTCTCAACTGAAAGAAGAATACAAACAGATAAGGACTGCTATTGAATCGCTGACGGAGATAGTTCCCAGTGAAGATATTGGGCAACAACTGCGGGATGAACTATATGATTTTCTCCTTAAGGACTCAAAAGTACCACACGTGGTAATCGATGGGATAGGTAAATTCATTGATTTCCAGAAATATCTTGGCATAGCTGTTAAGAGAGGTGCAGATGAGGCTGGTAACTATGCCAAACAGGAATTGGTTCAATTATTAAAAGATTAACTCCTTAACAGCATTGCCACTGAGTTAGTTGGTCCTACTGACATAAATTATAAATAAAACAAGTGGCAGCGGGTGGATTTGAACCACCGACCAAGGGCTTATGAGTCCCCTGCTCTGCCACTGAGCTACGCTGCCAACAGGCAAAATTTAACATAGTTATAATTATGCTGTCAATGTTTATAAGTCATTATTTGATGGGGATTAGCTTTATACTGATGTTTTATTAAACTGGTTTCAGTGTGTAATAAGCTCTATTGTGCCTTGACAGTACTATGAACCCCTTGTTAAAATTCACTTAATTACTTCTTATTAAATCCATATGAGCCTCTAATAGAAGGAGGTGATGGTTTTACCTTAATTAATGGTGTTTATTTTTATCTTCAAAATAACTTGACCTGTATGGTAAATTTAAGAGGGAAAAAGAGAGTAGTGCGGGTTTGAGATTTACTGAAGGAAAAGTTACCCAACGGATAAATAGCTTAAATTTTTTCGCGGGTTAACTTGTTTTTTGTGAATCAAATTAGAAATAGACGGAAAAATTAGTTATTTTCATTAAATTCATTTCCGTTATCAGTAATGTATCATTGTAGACCAGTAAAGATGTGGTTGGTTTCTGGTCAATTAACTGAAAAATATTAGCGGGCCAGTAGAATTAGTTATGATCAAGATAATGACTAGTGAGGTGTGTTTATTAAACATAGCGAAGTGATATAGATAGAAAAATAAGATGATGAAGCTAATTCTTGTGTATTTTAAAATTAATAATTTATTTAAGGAGGTTAGTTATGGCTCTTGACTATCAAAAGGAAGGCAAAATTGCTATCTTCACTATTAATCGCCCTGAGGCAAGGAATGCTATGAATCTGGAGGTTAATCGGGAATTAAGTGAGGCAATGGCAGATTTTCGCGATGATGATGACCTGTGGGTTGGTATCGTCACTGGAGCTGGAGATAAGGCTTTTTCTGCGGGTGCTGATATAAATGAGTTACTCCCATTTTTAAAGAAAACAGCAGATACTCCTTGGAGAATAATGCCTAATCCGTCACGTGGATTTGAATTGTATAAGCCTCTTATCGCTGCTGTTAATGGAATGGCGTTAGGTGGCGGTTGTGAATTAGCTTTAGCTTGTGATTTGCGGATTGCTGTGGAAAACGCTCGTTTTGGCCAGCCTGAGATACTCTTAGGTCTTGTTCCTGGTGCGGGTGGTACGCAAAGGTTATCTAGAATGATACCCTCATGTAAAGCAGCTGAGATGTTACTTATGGGAAAACCGATTACCGCTCAGGAAGCCTATCGAATTGGCTTAATAAACAAAGTTGTACCTAGGGAAGAACTTATGTCTACCGCTATGGAGTGGGCTGAGACTATCTGTAAAGCTGGCCCTCTGGCGGTTAGAGCAAGTAAAGAGGCTATGCTAAAAGGAAGTGCCATGACTTTAGCCGATGGCTTGAGATTTGAAAATCTTTTGTTTACCCGTATTATGGATACTGAAGATTTTGCTGAAGGCGTTGCAGCTTTTAACGAGAAGAGAAAGGCTAACTTCAAGGGTAAATAAGCTTGTTAATAAAAGATTTGTAAAAAGAGAGGAGCACCATGGAAATAAAGAAGGTTGGTGTGGTTGGTTGTGGTTTAATGGGGTCAGGTATTGCCCAGGTTTGTGCCCAGGCAGGCTACCAAGTAGTGGTATCAGAAGCGAATGAAGAACTGCTAAAGAAGGGATTAGGTTCAATTGATTCATTCTTGGCTAATAGTGTGAAAAAGGGTAGGGTTACCCAGGAAGATAAAGATGCATTAATATCTCGCATTAAAGGTACAATTGATTTTAAGGATTTTGCTGATTGTAATCTGGTGATAGAGGCAGTAGTTGAAAATATTGATTTAAAGAAAAAAATATTTGCGCAATTAGATGAAATATGTCCTGATGATGCTATTCTGGCGTCAAATACCTCTTGTTTATCTGTGATAGATATAGCTAATGCAACTTCCAGGCCGGAAAAGGTGCTGGGTTTACACTTCTTTAATCCGGTTCCACTTATGAAGCTATTGGAGATCGTTAAGTCTATTGCCACTAGCGATGAGACTATTGAAGCTGGTAAAGAATTTGGTAAAGCTGTAGGAAAAACGACAATTATTGCACCGGATATACCAGGGTTCATTGTTAACAGATTGTTAATGCCCTTTATGCATGGTGCTCTACGGATGTTAGAATCTGGTTATGCCACCAAAGAAGATATTGATACTGGTGTCAAATTAGGTTTAGGCCATCCTATGGGACCGATAACATTAGCTGATCTTATTGGTCTTGATACTGATTTGTTTATAGCTAATGCCATATATGATGAACTTAAGGAAACTCAATATGCTCCTCCTACAATATTAAAAAAGATGGTTGCCGCTGGCTGGTGGGGACGTAAAACCGGAAAAGGATTCTACGATTACAATAAGAAATAATTTGGCAGTTTGCCAAACAAAGAAACTAATATAATCGTAACAGATGCATGTTTGCAGGTTATAAAAAACACTGGTGTTTGTTGAGGTTAATGGAAGTTCTCCTGGCGAGTAGCCAAGCGGTAAATGCTTTAGAGTAGTTGGGTTAGCTGTATTTCGCACCTTGTATTCTGAGGAGGCTTGAACTTCAATAGAATTAACGGAGTGTTAAATGGCTGAAGATAGTCGGATAAGGGAGAGGCAATTATCTGAGTTGAAGGTGCGCCGTTTAAGAGCAGGAAGGATGGGTGGTAAGGAGCGTGTAGCGAAACAGAAAAAGCAGGGTAAGTTAACAGCGCGCGAAAGAATTGGCTTGCTATTAGACAAAGGGACATTTCGTGAGATTGGCATGTTTGCCAAAAGCAGAAATATAGCTTATAACGAAGTCCCAGCTGACGGTGTTATTACTGGTTATGGAAAAATTGATGGGAGAAGAGTTTATATCTTCTCCCAGGATTTTACCAGTATGGGAGGCACTTTATCAGAAGTACATGGGAAGAAAATCTGTAATATTCTTGATAGTGCCATCAGGGCGGGTTGCCCCATTATTGGAATAAATGATTCTGGCGGAGCTAGAATTCAGGATGGGGTCAATGCCCTTTCTGCTTATGGAGCCATGTTTTTCAGAAACACAATGGCTTCCGGAATAATTCCCCAGATATGTGCTATATTGGGCCCTACTGCCGGTGGGGCAGTTTATTCCCCCGCGCTGATGGATTTTACTTTCATGGTCAAAGGTATTAGCCATGCCTTTATTACTGGGCCTAAAGTGGTTAAGGCGGTAATGGGACAGGAAGTTAGTGAAGAAGAGCTTGGTGGAGCTATTGCTGTTCAGGCAAAAGCAGGAGTTGCCTGTCGTTCTGAAGATAGCGAAAAGCAGTGTTTTAAGGCTATTCGTGAGCTATTGGGTTTTATTTCGCTAAATAATAAGGAAAAACCACAAAGAGTTGATTGGGGTGATACTCCGGACCGTTTAGATGCGTCTTTGTTTGAGTTAGTGCCGACCAGCTCGAACCAGACGTATGATATGTATAAGATAATCGAGAGAATATTTGATCAGCGTAGCGATGGTAAGAAGAATTACTTTGAGCTATTCCCCATATTTGCTACTAATATAATTACCTGCTTTTCCAGATTGAATGGACACTCAGTAGGTATAATAGCTAACCAGCCAATGTCTAAAGCGGGATGTTTGGATATAGATGCTTGCGATAAAGCATCTCGTTTTATCAGATTCTGTGATGCCTTCAATATTCCAGTTATTAATCTTGTTGATGTTCCTGGGTATTTACCGGGAACACATCAGGAGTGGGGAGGAATTATCAGGCACGGAGCCAAGATGCTTTTTGCATATTCTGAGGCAACAGTACCCAAAATAACTCTTACTATTCGTAAAGCCTATGGGGGTTCCTATCTTGGTATGTGCAGTAAAGATTTAGGAGCTGACTTTGTTTTTTGCTGGCCAAGCACTGAACTGGCAGTGATGGGAGCTGAAGGAGCCGCTCCTATAATATTCAGAAAAGAACTGGAGAAGGTAGATAATCCGGAGGAATTATTAAAGCAAAAGATAAGAGAATATCGGGAAGAATTTGCTAATCCTTATCAAGCAGCGGCGAACTTGCATATTGATGATGTCATTAATCCTGCAGAGACGAGAGTTCGGTTAATAGAAGCTTTAGAAATGATAATAGATAAGGTTGAGCATAGATTGCAAAAGAAGCATTCAGTAATGCCTACTTGAATGGAGCATTGTTTAAGAGGTAAAGATGATGGAAGAAGTAGTTATCATTAGTGCGGTGCGGACACCTATTGGATCTTACTGTGGTAGTCTGAAAGACATTCCTGTAGAAGAATTAGGTGCTATTGTGCTTAATGCTGCCATAGAAAGAGCTAACGTTAAAGCGGAATGGGTTGGTGATGTGATTATGGGGCAATCTTATCAGAATGGTGAATGTGCTAATGTTGCCCGTGTGGCTCTGTTAAAAGCAGGATGGCCTGTTACCGTGCCTGGCACCAGTATTGATCGTCGCTGTTGTTCCGGGTTGGAGTCAGTCTGGTATGGTGCTATGAAGGTGCAGACGGGAGATTCAGAGATTGTTGTTGCTGGTGGAATAGATAGCATGAGTCGTGTTGAGTTATATATTCCTGGCGAGTATATAAAGTGGGGTCTGGGGGGAAAGCGTGATGAGAAGTGGGGTTTTATGCCGAGAGGTCATGGCAGTCTTAATATGTGGGGGTTACCAGTTTATGACAGAATACAGCGTGCCCGTGTAAAATCCCAGCCTGTAGACAGGTTTGGTGAACTTAATTCAATGATGACCTGGGCTGAGGCAGCAGCCAAGGAAGAGAATATCTCCCGTGAAGCAGCTGATAAATGGGCGCTGCGGAGTCACCAGAGAGCTATTGCTGCTATGGACTCGGGGAAGTTTAAAGATGAGATCGTGCCAATTAGTATCTCCCAGCGCAGAGGGGATCCAGTGGTGGTAGATATTGATGAAGGACCAAGGCGCGATACAACTCTGGAAAAACTGGCGAAATTGCATGCGGTTTATGATGATGGCATTTGTACTGCCGGTAATTCATCTACAGAGAATGATGGGGCGGCGGCTTGTGTAATAACTACTGAGGCTAAAGCTAGAGAGCTTGGGGTAGAACCTATGGCTTACATTAAGGCATTTGCTGTGACAGCGGATGACCCATCACTAACTTATCCGGCAGTTCCAACGTCAGTTAATAAGGCGCTGAAAAAAGCGGGATTAACTATAGACCAGATTGACCTTATCGAGATACAGGAGGCCTTTGCCTGTCAAGTGCTGGCTGATGCCAAAATGAGCGGTATTGCGGAAGAGGATTAT
>JAQTVP010000088.1 GCA_028707015.1 Dehalococcoidales bacterium
TAGTTGAAATGTTAGTAGAGGTATAATGATTAACGCTATTATTAAAACCGGTGGTAAACAATACAACGTAACTCCTGGTCAGACTATAAAAGTAGAGCGTCTCGATGTAGCTGAGGGTAATACTGTAGAACTGGATGAGGTATTATTAATTAAGAACGATGACAAAGTAACCGTAGGCACCCCTACTATTGACGGCGCAAAAGTGATAGCTACTTCTCAGGGAGACGGTAAAAATAAAAAAATTATCGTATTCAAGTATAAATCAAAAGTACGCTATCATAAAAAGACAGGTCATCGCCAGCTTTTTACCAGTTTAGCTATTGATAAGATAATCGAACCAGAAACCGTATAAAACAAGTTGGCAACGCCAGTTCGTTAAAGTAAGATAGAGGAGATTTCAAGTGGCTCATAAAAAGGGAGGCGGCTCCAGTCGTAATGGTCGCGATAGCCAGTCAAAACGTCTTGGAGTGAAAAGATATGCCGGACAGCTTGTTAATGCAGGCACTATTCTAGTTCGGCAGCGTGGTACTCGTATACACCCTGGCAATAATGTAGGTGTAGGTAGGGATTTCACCCTATTCGCTCTAATTGATGGCACTGTAAAATTTGAGCCTAAAAGTAACAATAGAAGGAAAGTCAGCGTTTACAGCAGCTGAATAGTAAATATTATGAAAGATAAAATTCATCCTAAATATTTTGCTGATGCTAAAGTAGTTTGTTCCTGCGGTAATACTTTTACTACCGGCTCTACTAAACAGCTATTAAAGGTTGAAATATGCAGTAAGTGTCATCCATTTTTTACCGGGGAACGAAGAATGATAGACACTGGTGGACGAGTAGAGCGTTTCAAACAGCGCTACAAGATTAAAGACTAAATAAATATCTAACAAACAAAAAGGAGCGGGATTACTAAGCCGCTCCTTTTTGTTTGTTAGATATTCTAAAAAGTCTATAATTACTACAAATTAGTGGTTGTCCCGGATGACCCATTAAAGGATAAAGAAGGTCAATACTGTGGCAAAAGTGTTTCATTACGGAGGCCAGGCGGTAGTTGAAGGGGTTATGATGCGAGGGCAAAAAAGCATGGTAACAGCGGTACGGCGTCCTAATGGAGGACTAGCGATGAACACCCAATTACTGGGCACTATCTATACCGGCTGGATTAGAAGAACTCCATTATTACGAGGTATTATTGTTTTATTAGAGTCTCTTGTCCTCGGTATAAAGACCCTGCTTTATTCAGCCAATGTATCGCTAGAAGAAGAAGATGAAAAGATTTCAGGAAGCTTAGTTTGGCTTATGGTTACTGTTTCTTTAATTCTTTCCATCGCTCTTTTTTTCCTAGCACCTCTATTTATCACCAAATTAATTGATCCTTATATTAATTCATCCATATTGTTTCATCTGATAGAGGGTTGTATAAGACTGTTTATATTTATCTTATATCTCAAACTAATGGGACTAGCACCTGATATAAAACGATTGTTCGCCTATCATGGTGCTGAGCATAAAACGGTTAATGCTTATGAGAACGGTGTTCCTCTGGAAGTTGACGCCGTTAAGAAATATAGCACTGCCCATGTGCGATGCGGAACCAGCTTTATGTTTTCTGTCCTGATAATAGCCATCCTTGTTTTTGCAGTCATTGGCCGACCAGAATCAATATGGTTAATGATACTTTTTAGGATTATACTGATTCCGCTTATTGCCGGTATTGGGTATGAGATAACTCATTTCAGCGGTAACCATACTAATAATATATTTATTAGAACTATTCTATATCCAGGACTTTTACTGCAAAAACTGACTACAAGTGAGCCAGATGACAGCCAGTTAGAGGTAGCAATATCGGCATTAAAAAAAGTTGTTGAAATTGACCATTTTGAGACGCCTGAACCAGCTTCTTAGCCAAGACCTGGCTCAATATCTTTTTTGTTTAATTTTTGGAAGAAACAGGTATTATTACCAGTATGACAAACCGGTCCAAGTGGTTTAGCTTTAACCAGAATAGTGTCACTATCACAATCCTTCCACACTTCACTTACTATGAGGCGGTTGCCGGAGGTTTCTCCCTTGTGCCACATCACCTGGCGGCTACGGCTGTAAAACCAGACCTCATTACTGGATAAAGTCAGACGTATCGCTTCTTCATTCATATAGCCTAGCATCAGCACTTCACCAGTATTAACATCCTGAACAATTGCTGGAATAAGTCCTTTTTCATTAAAGACAATATCCGTCACTACCTTTCCCCCTTTATCACCTAATTTACAAGCAAAGATAAAAAGTGCGGCCTTACTAAAGCAAAGCCGCACCACATCACTTTTAATTATGTTCTCTACCGCTATTCATTTACCTAATTAATAGCATCTAATGCCTGTTTAAGATTAATATCTCCTGTATAAAGTGCCCTGCCAATTATTGCACCCTCTACACCAAGCAGTTTCAGTATTTTAAGATGATTTATTGAAGATACCCCACCTGCGGCAATTACAGGCAGATTAATCGCATTCACCAATTCAAATATAGCACTGAAATTCGGCTCAGTAAGAGTACCATCACGACTAATATCAGTATAAATAAAACGTTTTACCCCAAGCTTTGCCATAGATTTGGCAAATTCTACAGCAGTTAGTGCTGTATCCTGACGCCAGCCGCGAACAGCAATAAGCCCTTTTCTAACATCAATTCCAACAATAATTGATCCACTGAAGTTACGGCAGATCTCCCCAACCATTTCCGGGGATTCTACGGCAGATGTTCCCAAAATAACACGGTCAACCCCCACTTTAAGTAATTGCTCAACAGTATTCTGATGGCGAATACCACCACCCACCTCGATAGGGATTAGTAACGTGCTGGCTATCTCTTTAATAATATCCAGATTATGCAGTTCGCCTGTAGCAGCACCATCCAAGTCAACAATATGCAACCTGGGCGAACCTAATGACTGCCACTCTAGAGCCACCTCTATCGGATCGACAGAAAACACTGTTTCCCGTTCATAGTCACCCTGATACAGGCGAACGCACTTACCATTTCTAAGGTCAATAGCCGGTATTATATCTATTTTAGCTTACCCTACAGGTTAATATTACCGTATTTCTTCCAGGTTTTGGTCTTGTATGCTCTTTCCCATTTATTGTCAAGAATATCCAGCGCTCTATTAATGAGTTTTCTGGTATCCCTAGGTAAAATTACATCATCAATATAACCACGCGCAGCTGCCTGATAGGGATTCTCATACTTATCAGAGAATTCTTTAATCCTCATCGCTTTTGTTTCCTCAGGATTCTCTGAATTTCTGATCTCCCGGGCAAAGATAACACTAGCTGCCGTAGCAGCACCAACAATGGTTGCCTGAGCCGTTGGCCAAGCATAAACAATATCGCCGCCAATAGTTTTATCTAGCATACCATAATGAGCACCGGCAAACGATTTCCTGAGCATCACCGAGATTAGAGGAACAGTAGCATCAGCCCAAGCATAGAGTAACTTAGCACCATGGCGTAAGATACCTTTCCAATCCTGAGCCGAACCGATCATGTAACCAGGGCAATCACCAAGTGTAACTACAGGAATATTAAACAAATCGCAGAATCTGATAAATCTGGCTCCTTTATCAGCCGCATTAATATCTATTGAACCAGCAGCAAACGTCGGCTGGTTAGAAAAGATACCAACTGGTCTTCCACCAAAACGAGCAAAACCAGTAATTACGCTCCTGGCATGAAGTCCCAGTATTTCAACAAAATGACCGTCATCCACTACGGCCTTAATTATCGGATACATGTCATAAGGTTGATTTGCTTTATCAGGAATAACATTATCAAGCTCCGGGATTATCCTCTCTGGATCATCCTTAGTCTCAATACGAGGAGGTTTTTCCAGATTATTAGAAGGGAAGAAGGATAATAGTTCTTTACACTTATCAATAGCATCTTTATCATCTTCAGCTACCATATGAGCACATCCTGATTTAACAGCATGTGATTTCCAACCAGAGAGTTCTTCTAGGCTAATATCCTCTCCAAGCTGGGTTTTAACAAATGCCGGACCAGCAATACCCATAAAACCAGTATCTTTGTTTTGAATAACAAAGTCTTGCATTACCGGATGATAAGCTTGTCCCCCTAAGCACGGACCCATCAATAAAGATACTTGAGGAACTACCCCTGAAGCCAATATTTGCGAGCGGAATGTCCATCCATAGCCTGCCAAGGCATCCCACCCTTCCTGAAGCCGGGCACCACCCGAGTCATTCAAGGTTAAGAATGGCCAACCTTTCTCTTTAGCTAATTCAATGGCATTGGAGAGTTTTTTACCATGATACTCACCAAAGGTCCCAGCCATTGCCATATAATCTTCAGCTCCTGCAACAACATATCTACCATTTACTTTACCGTAACCAGTAACAATTCCTTCAGCTGGAATTTCTCGTTTATCCAGACCAAAAGCAGTTTGCCTATGTTTAACAAATATTCCTATCTCGGTAAAAGTACCGGGGTCAAATAGATAATCTATTCTTTCCCGAGCTGTCCACTGGCCATCTTTATGACGCTTTTCAATAGCTTCAGGGCCTCCCATCGCCAATATTTTGGCTCTCTTCTGTTTATACTCCTCAATAAGCTCTTGTGTCGTTGCCATTTTTATTATCTCCCTCCCTTATAAATTTTATGATTTACCGGCTTATGTCCTCAAGGCTTAAAGATTATACCCCAATTAATTAGGTTTTCTACTCAGGCAGTTATTATCTCGAAGATATCTATAATAATTACCCCAAAGGCATTATAACACTATTATTAGCACGATAACAATATCTTGTGCTCAATAATACTTAACATACTATATACATTAATATATTATGTTAATGAAATCTACACCACTCTTATCCTAATTGCTTATTAACAAATCATAAGAGAATAGAGAGTACGTCTTTGACAAATTAAATTAATGGAACATAGTATGAAGCAGTTCGCTATTCCCTATCAAAGTATCATTAACAACAACTATCTGCTTACCATATCTAAGAAACCTGACACAAACCATAGTAGTTGTCACTACTAAGCAGACGGAATAAAATTTGCGTTGAAGTACTATGGGTATCTCCACCACGCAAGTTTCTCAACTGCCTACCTAATTCTTCCAAAGTAAGTGGCTGGTTACCATTAGCCAGAAAACAGCGGAATACACTTTCCAAAATAGAAATTTCACCTGTAATAAAATCGGGGATCTTGGAACAACAGCCTTTAATTCCCTCTAGAAGGTCAGCCACTGAAGTTTCTGCTTTAAATTTCCCTTGACACTTGGAGCATAAATAATTTCGAGATAGAATCGAAAATGAGCGATTATTCTTGTCATACCTTCCCAAATCAATAAACCAACGTGAACTATTTTATTCAGTTTCTATATCTTCTTTATCCATAAATCTTTTTCAAGAAAACGAGTAGTACTTCCTTTCTAACTTACTTGGATTATTGTTAAACTACAGTCAATCCTAAACCTCATACTTCAAATCCTACCTTAGCTTCCTCAATCAGATTAAGATGCTTCATCTTTAACCCTAAAGCTCTTGAAGCTTCACAATCTACTTGATAAGGTTCACCAATAAAAACTTTACCATATTCCTCAATCTGCCCATGGACAGGGTCACCATAGCTTGTAAATTTCTGGCGAGCCTCTATAATCCCCAGATCAAAGGATAATGTAAAATATAGATCCGCAATCACTTTATCTATTCCCAGATTATATAAAGCTTGCCAACCTCCTCGCCCCCCATGTTTATATTTACCGCTTGGCAATACGGTAAGCATATTCATCAAGCTAAGATTACCCATCCCGTTAATAATTTTCAGTGGTGCCACAGTTATCAAATAATCACTAGATAAAATAACATTAGGTACCCAGAAAGTAGGTACTGCCAGCGGTTTAGGCAGAGGATTATCTACTTCCACCCAAATACAATCCTTTACATCCAGTGTTAGTACTCGCGGAAAATCATAGCCTAAAGATTGATATACCGAATAAATCGGGTCTCCTTCGGGAGTACCTTCAAGTATAAGGATATCGGCATCAGTAACCCGCCTGATACCCTCTATAATCGTTACCATCATGTCCCGGCTGGTAGTTACTGGATATGGTATAGAGTAACTGGCATTTGGTTTAATCAAAACACGCCTTACTGTAGATAACATTGGCGGCGCATTAAAAACAAAGTCCGAAGCCTCATATATCAAATTACTGAACCTCACCCCAATCCAACATTATTGCCTTTACTACATCTCCAATATTCATCCTGGCCTTATTTTCAGGAATAATAACCAGCGCATTAGCCAGGCTCATTGAAGTTAAAATACCTGATCCTTGAGGACCAGTAAGCTTGGCAAAATATCTACCATCCCGCTTACTTACAACTGCCCGAGACATAATACGACGACCATCATTATTCGTCACAGAATCCTCTAATATTACTTCCATAGTAGGTTTAATTAAATTTGTTTTACCCATCATTTTTAGCATAGCCGGCCGCACAAACAGATCAAAGGTAACCATGGAACTAACCGGATTACCCGGCAAACCAAGGTGAGGTATTTTTTTAATTTTACCAGTTTTACTGTTCCCTCTGATTGTACCAAAGGCTAATGGTTTACCGGGCTTTACTCGTACCGTCCAGAAACCAATCTCCCCCTCTTTAGCCAGTATATCTTTCACAACTTCATAATCCCCCGCGGAGCAACCACCACTAGTTATCA
>JAQTVP010000089.1 GCA_028707015.1 Dehalococcoidales bacterium
TTGCATCCCTTTGTATGCAGGTGTGTTTTCAACTCTGTGTTTTGCGCCGTGTTGCCAAGCATCAGTATAGACTATACCTGGACAGACACAATTGGCATTAATATTATAGGGGCCAAGCTCATTAGCCAGTGCCTGAGTAAATCTTATTAAACCTGCTTTCATGACAGCATATGGGACTGAAGTTAAAGCGGAAGCACTATCAGCGGCTACTGATGCTATATTTATAATTTTACCGCTTTTCTGCTTAATAAAATGAGGTTGTACTGCTTTACACATTAGCACAGACGCTTTAAGATTTTGTTCATATGTCTCATCCCATTCGTTTTCCGCTTGCTCTAAAGGATTGTTGGCAGCTTCTTTTGATGTCATCCTGCCGCCGCCGACATTATTTACCAGGATATCTATTTTACCAAATGTGTTTATAGTATCCTCAATCACTTTTACCATGACATTAGTTTTAGTGATATCACCAGCTATAGCCAGTACATTCCGGCCCATTGCTTTGATTTCCTCGGCTACCTTTTTTGATGTCTCTTCATGGAAAGAATTAACGACTACATTCGCTCCCTCTTCAGCAAGGCATAAAGAAATACCCCGGCCAATACCGCGTCCTCCAGCAGTAACAATAGCTACTTTACCTTCCAGTTTCATTTTAGTGCTCTCCTTTTCACTGGTTAAGTTTTCAACCTGGGATCATGCCCCCATCAATATTTAGGGACTGTCCGGTGATGTTTTTAGCATCTTCGGAAACAAAAAAGACGACAGCGCGCCCTATATCTTCTGGGGTTTGTTCTCTTCCTAAGGGGACACGTTGCAGCGAGTATTTCAAGAAATAATCACGTGCTGACATTCCCTTAGTTTCCGGGCGGGGGTCATATTGCATACGAACGCCGGTAGAATTATCCAATGCTTTGGTATAGACCACGCCAGGGCACACACAATTAACATTTATATTGTCTTTAGCTAATTCCAGTGCCAGGGATAAAGTGAAATGTAAAACACCAACTTTTGCCGGACCATAAGAATTAACAGGAGCGAAAGCTCTTTTGGCGGCTATTGATGCCACATTTACAATTTTACCGCTGTGCTGTTTCTGGAGATGGGGAACTACAGCTTTACACATTAAGAATTGTGTTTTTAGATTACGCTCAATAGTCTTATCCCATTCCCATTCTTCTAAATTAGCGAATTGCAGTTTAGTTCTGTCTCCTACTGCCTCTGCGGTGCTGCCAACATTATTCACCAGGATATCGATTTTACCAAATGCACTTAATGTTTCTTCAACCACCTGTGCAACTCTATTACTGTTGGTAATATCAGCCTCTAGCGCTAATGATTTACGGCCTAATGCCTTAACTTCGTCAGCAACCTTTTGTGCGCTATATTTGTTAATATCAGCAATTATTACATCTGCCCCTTCTTCAGCCAGGCATAAAGTAATACCTCTTCCAATTCCAGCACCACCAGCTGTTACCAGAGCTACTTTTCCTTCTAGTTTCATTTTAGTCCTCTCCTTTTTCAGTGGTTAAGACTTCAACCTGGGACCATGCCCCCATCAATATTTAGGGACTGTCCAGTAATATTTCTGGCTTCCTCAGAAACAAAAAAGACAACAGCACGTCCAATATCTTCTGGTGTCTGTTCTCTCTGTAAAGGTATATGAGGGGCAACGAATTTCAGGAAATAATCTCTGGGGTCCATATCTTTAATTTCAGGGCGAGGATCGCTTTTCATTCGCATGCTGGTCGAGTTATACAAAGCTTGTGTAAAGACAAGCCCAGGGCAGACACAGTTAACATTAATGTTATCTTTGGCTAATTCCAGTGCCAGAGATAATGTGAAATGTAAGACAGCAGTTTTGGCAGTACTGTAAGCTGATACTCTGGCAGAAGGTCTTTTTGCAGCTTGGGATGCCACATTTACAATCTTACCACTTTGTTGTTTCTGGAGATAAGGGGCTACAGCTTTACACATTAAAAATTGTGTCTTCAGGTTGCGTTTAATAGTCTTATCCCATTCCCATTCTTCTAATCCAGCAAAAGTCGGATCAGTTCTATCTCCCATGGCTTCTCCGGTACTGCCAACGTTATTTACTAAAATGTCTATTTTACCAAATTTACTGATTACTTCTTTAACTACCTCTGTAACTCTGTCACTATCAGTAATATCGGCTTCGATGGCCAATGATTTGCGGCCTAACGCTGTAATTTCGTCAGCAACGTTCTGAGCATTGTCTTTGCTAATATCAGCAATTATTACATCTGCTCCTTCCTCAGCCAGGCATTTAGAGATACCCCGGCCAATTCCGGCACCACCACCGGATACAATAGCTACTTTACCTTCCAGTTTCATCTATTACTCTCCTTTTTTTATTATTGCTAATATAATAGGTTGTTATTTTTTTAGCTTATATTAATTTAACCTCTTTTCGAATATTTAGGCTAACTGTAATTTCTCTAGATTGTAAACTTTTTGCAAATTACTTACAAGTAATAAAGTAAGATAATTAATCTCAAGAGTAACATAAAAACTTAAATAACACACTGATAATGCTAGTTTGTTTTATCCGATTAATGATCTTAATGGCAAATTATTATCCTTTAATATTGAAAGTGCTTTGTTAGTATCACTAGCTATTTTTGCTTTATCAAAATGATTTAATCGATACTTAAATAACCAATAGGTGAACTCTTTCAACTCAGTCAGGCTAATTGATTTAAGTTGAGGGTAACTTCTCTCGCGCCTAAATTGCTTAAGCAGTATACCTTTGGTGGATCCATATAATCTTCGGTAAACTTCATTAATAATTTCTTGTTCGGTATTGTGACCTAGAGTTTGTCTCTCCTTACGTACGTCATATTTTACTGCTTGAATTAAAGCTTCTTCTATAGTAATACCATAAAAATAGTTAAGATATTGATGGTACTTGCTGCCGCCGATAAGCTCTTTAAATTCTTTTGCAGTCAGGTCATAAGGTGGCTTACAATGAAAAAGCAGCGTGATTCTTTCTTCTTTCGGTAATAAACCACCTATTTCTTCACATAGGCGCTCAGCTAAAAGTAACCAATCGAAGGCTTCTCCAGCGATGAGGTAATGGTAAGTGCGTCCATTATAAGTTTCCTCAGCTGTTTTCCACAGGCCGATTGTTTCAAGTAAAGCTATATACCAGTGCTTGCCATCGGCTATTGCTTTCTTGAGGAATTCTATCGCTGCAGCATTTCCTGTTAAGGTTAGATTGTATTGCTGTATTTCTTTATCCATTTATTATTAATATTACAGGTTGTTATTTATAATGCAAGATGGATTACAATTTCTTTTCATGGTTTGATATCTATTATATCATGTGTTTCACGTTAATCACGTCTGGCTATACCAATGCCGAAGCGCATTAATTCTAACTGTTCAGCGTTGTATGAATTGGCGGTGATTGCTAGTTTTGTTTCTGAATCCATAGCCCGGCGATTGTGAATGTTATTCAAGCCGAGACGACTGGGTATATTTTTTATTTTGGTATAGTATTAATCGGAATTATTATGATCAAAAGATGATTCCAGATAGTCATTTAACTTTTCGTGATCATCGTTAGCACGCTGATGAAAATCGTCTTCTGGAGGTGCCTCCTGGATATTCTCAGGATTATCCAAGTTTAAATCTTCAAATTCCCAATCTAAAAAATCTTTATTAAACGCTTTATTATACATCTCTCATCTCAGTTATTTAGCTTTACTTGCCACAGCAGTGTTTATATTTTTTCCCGCTGCCGCATGGGCAGGGGGCATTACGTCCTATCTTTTTACCACTAACCTTGAGCTTTTTCTGTTTATTGTTATTATTATTAGTTTGTCCTAACCGTGGTGTTTTTTGCTGAGTGTCCTTTCTAGTAATACCGACATGATATATGGTGTGAACCACGTCATGTCGAATGGTTGACAGTAATACTTGGAATTGTTTGTAGCCTTCACTTTTGTAGGCATCTACCGGTCGTATTTGGCGTAAGCGTTGCCAGCCTGCTTCTCGGCGCATATTTTCCATTGCTGTCAGGTGTTCTCTCCACAGGTTATCTATGATACGAAGCATTATCAGGCGCTCCAAAATTCGCATGTCATTAGTACCGGTTTCTGCTTCTCGCTGTTCATACAATGCTTCCGCTTCCTCAATTAGCTTATCTGTAACCTGCTCTGGTTTCATTTGAGAAAGGGTATTAACATTGAGCGCTGGTGGCGGGGGGAAAATACCGGAAACATCGGCAATCAAGCCTTCCCAATCCCATTCATAGCTACGCTCATCGGGAGCGTGGGCTGATACTAATTCCTGAAGTTCTTCTTTGATCATTGATAGTATATTTGATTTAAGATCAGCGCCGCCCAGTATTTTTGCTCGTTCATCATATATAAGCTCACGATGTGTGTTAACTACATCATCATATTCCACCAAGTGTTTACGCATATCAAAGTGTTGTCCTTCAACTCTGATCTGAGCACCTTCAATGGAGCGGTTAACCAGCGCATTTTCAATAGGGGTATCTTCATCCATTTTAGCCCACTCCATAAGGCCTTTAATCCGGTCACCACCAAAACGGCGCACAACTTCATCTTCTAGAGATACGTAGAAGCGGGAACTGCCAGGGTCCCCTTGCCTGCCGGCTCTGCCTCTAAGCTGGTTGTCAATTCTTCGCGCTTCATGGCGCTCAGTACCAATGATATGCAGTCCACCTAGCTCGATTACCTTATTATGTTTCTCCAGCCATTCTGACTTGCTCATGCCATCGGGACTTCCGCCGAGGAGAATATCAACCCCGCGGCCGGCCATGTTGGTGGCAACGGTTACCGCTCCGGGTTGTCCTGCCTGAGCAATGATACTGGCTTCTTTCTCATGGAACTTGGCATTAAGTATTTGGTGGGGGATGCCAGTTTTCTTCAAAAGGCTGCTTAAGTACTCTGATTTCTCAATAGATACTGTACCAATTAGCACTGGTAATCCATTTTTGTGGAGCTCTTTAATTTCACGTGCTACCGCGTTGAACTTGGTTTTTTCATCTTTATAAACCTGATCGGGATGATCTTGACGAAGCATTGGTTTATTAGTTGGGATAACTACGACCTCAAGATTATATATTTTGTGAAACTCTTCAGCTTCGGTAACGGCGGTACCGGTCATGCCGCCAAGTTTGTTATACATTCGGAAGTAGTTCTGGACGGTGACGGTCGCATGGGTCATACTCTCCCGCTGAACCTTAACATGTTCCTTAGCTTCTATTGACTGGTGTAAGCCCTCCGAGTAGCGGCGGCCAAACATTACACGGCCGGTAAATTCATCAACAATAACAACTTTACCATCATTGACCATATATTCACGGTCTCTTTTGAATAATATATGGGCTTTGAGAGCATTTCGGAGGTAGCGATTCACTACATAATTTGACGGGTCATAGAGATTCGAAGATTTTAGTATTCCTTCTCGTTTTAGCATGGTTTCTATATTAGTAATACCAGCATCAGTTAAGTTTACACTACGGCTCTTTTCATCAACTATATAGTCTTGTTCCTGGAGCAGGTGGGGAACAAGTCGGGCAAACAGCTGGTATATCTGGCCTGATTCTTCAGCTTGTCCACTGATAATAAGCGGGGTGCGTGCTTCATCAATAAGAAGATTATCTATCTCATCAACAACAGCATAGTTAACTTTACGCTGGACACGTTGGGATAAATCTATAACCATATTATCCCTTAGATAGTCAAACCCAAATTCACTACTGGTGCCATAAGTAATATCAGCCTGATAAGCTTCGCCGCGGCGGATGGGGCGAAAATGGGGCCATCTGTTATCCTCTGAATGAAAATCAGGGTCATAGAGGCGAGAAGGGCGCTCTTCATCAGGAGATTGCTTGGGATAAATACAGGACACACTTACTCCTAAGGCATGGTAAACAGGTCCCATCCAGTACGGGTCTCGCCTGGCCAGATAGTCATTAACTGTAACCAGATGACAACCCTGTCCGGTGAGAGAATTAAGGTAAAGAGGTAGTGTGGCCACCAGAGTTTTACCTTCACCGGTTTTCATTTCAGTGATTTTACCTTGGTGGAGGATAATGCCACCCATTAACTGCACATTAAAATGGCGTAGACCTATGGTTCGCCTGGCAGCTTCACGGACAGCTGCAAAAGCCTCCGGCAGAAGTTCATCGAGAGAAGCGCTGTCTTTTAGTCTAGTTTTAAACTCGTCAGTTTTACCACGAAGTTCATTATCATTAAGCCGCTTAAATTCGGGTTCCAGTTTGTTTATCTTGTCTACAATTGGCAGTAAGCGTTTTAGCTCTTTCTCATTAGAATCAATTAGTTTACTTAGCCATTTGAACATAACTTACTCCTAATCAAACATAGCTCCTATAGATAATCCCGTATGGATGCGATGAATAGCCTCTCCTAATAAAGGAGCTATGGGCAACACGGTAATCTTATCATGTATTTTCCCATTGGTTACGGGGATAGTATCAGTAACTACGACTTCCTTTACCGATGAAGATATTATCCTTTGGATAGCTGGTCCGGAGAATACCGGATGTGTGCAGCAGGCATATATCTCTTTTACTCCCCGTTTTTCCAAAGCGGTAATAACATTGATAAGAGAGCCGGCAGTATCTATTTCGTCATCAACAGTAAGAGCTGTCTTGTT
>JAQTVP010000090.1 GCA_028707015.1 Dehalococcoidales bacterium
ATCTTTGATACAGCCAGAACCGGGTCTCCATTGTGCTGGCTTTGAGAATATATACCACCGTGATGCAACTGTAATGCTATTTTTGCCCCCTCCTGATGTGTAACCCGCACTAATTTTCGCATTCCCCAAATCATGTCATCATTATAGATGCCATACTGTATTTTTGACCGTTTGCCTTGTAAGGAAATAAATGTGACTCCAGTTATTATTAAACCAGAACCACCTTTTGCAAGGCTCCGATAAAGATCTAATGAAGCATCAGTGACCGCTCCGCTAGCGTCTGCCAAAGCATCCTGAGTGGATGACCTCACAAAACGATTTTTTAATTCCATATTCCCGATTATGAAAGGTTTAAATAAGTCTATTGGCATACTTAGCTATCACCTGGATATTTAATAATAAAAAACCACTCTTATTTTCTGTAGAACATGGATAGTAAGAATTTATAAGTCCTAACTACCTTTCAGAACACTTTTGATTCATGTTACTGAAAAATAGAATAATTAATAAGGTTATGGCTGTTTTAATCATTTATCCCAGCCGATAGTAATTGTCAGCCGTATCATAAAATAGGGCAGCCTTCTCCTCATTAGAAAAGTCCTTGGCAATGCGCTTAAAAGCATTCCATAGAACGGTATAGGAATATGACAACTTATCCACCGGAAAATTACTCTCAAACATACATCTTTTACAGCCAAACTGCTTTATACACCATAGATAATAAGGCTCCATAACCTCCGCCAATTCTATAGAGCTTGGCGGTTTAGTACACTGATCCCAACCAAACCCACAAACCCACATCCCGAGTCCACCTAGTTTTACAGCTACATTCGGACAGACTGCCAAATCTGCAATACCTTGTTCCCATTCCTTGAATACTTCCTTCCTTTTGTTTGCATAGGGGGCAACTCCTATTGGTGTCCCAATATGATTCAATATAATGGTGGTTTCCGGAAAAGATTTTGCTAAGTCTACTAATTCTTTAAGTTGCGTATGATACACCCAAGCGTCATAGCTTAATCCGTATTTATCTAAGTATGAAAATCCTTTTCGAAATTCTTGGTTTAGCAGGAGCCCTGCGGGTATATTCACTACCTTTGTAATATCAATTTGTGCATCCCAAGCGCTAACGTGTCGAATCCCACGAAATCTGTCAGGACTGGCAACTAAATGTGCCTCAAGCACCGGCACTACCCCATCACCCAATGTTAGATCTGCGAACCCTACAATGCCAGCGGCTATAACAGGTGTTTTAGAAGATTTTCCTGCGCTCTCAGCGGTAATTGACTCTATAAATTCAGTCTCACCTACAGGTGCCATCTCTGGTGGGCCGGATTCCCTATACCTCGTCCGGCATTGCACAAACACAGTTTTGACAACATTGTGGTCATTCACGTCTTGCAATAATTCATTGAGCAAGTAAAAATCATCCGGGCGCTCCCACAAGTGATGATGCGCGTCACAAATTGGCAGACCGGGATCAATTGCATCTTCTTTTGTTAGTGCGAGCCATTCCTCTTGCTTATGAGTCATATTATTGCCCCCATATGTATAGTCTAATAGTGAACCAATTACGGAGTTATATTGCACCAATTAACACATAAGATAAGATTTAATGACACTTTTAACTCGCCAAGCCAATTATATTGAACTACCTTGACATTAGTTGTATAATACGCTAATTGTATACCTTATACATTATGATATGCAATGATATTTGATATACAACATATGATGTTAACGTATACATATTAAAATATCTACTGGCGAATTTTATAATCCTGAAGCATTATTCTACTTAGTAAATTAGAATGGCAAAACGGTGAAATTCTGGCAACAACAATAAGTGAGTTAACTGCTTTATCGATTATGGAATTTAAGGAGGAAAACTTATGTAACCATATGAGATTTAACAATATTCTCAGAAGCATATGTTTAGCCTAACAATGATCAAGCCAAACAAGATCCAACAAATATAACAATTTATCGGTCTATAATAATTATAATTAATAAGGGGGTTTTCATATGGCAAGAAAACAATTGTTAATCAGATGCTTATTGGTGATATGTCTTGTTTTAACACTATTTTCGTCAATATTAGGAGGCTGTTCTAAAACTGAACCTGAATCAGTTGAGACAGTAAAGGTTGGTATTCTTCAGTCTATGACTGGGCCGATGGCTCCCTATGGATCGATTTTTATGGCAGCTATGAAGTTTGTTGTACAGATGAAAAACGATGCTGGAGGGATTAAGAGTTTAGGAGGGGTCAAAATAACAGTAGCGGAAGGCGATGACGGCTCTGATCCAGTTACGGCATCTAGCGAGGTAGAACGTCTGATAAACAAGGAAAAAGTTGTTGCTATCATGGGTCCAACAGCTGCTGCACAAGTTTTAGCAGTAGTTCCACTAGCTACGCGATACGAGGTTCCACTCGTTTTATTAAACGTTTCTTCGGAAATATTCAATCAGGGTAGTCGATATGTATTTACAGACCTTCCGAGTGGTGAGATCGTTGGTGCCAAGCAGGCTGAATTTATTGACTGGCTATCGAAGAAGCATGGAGCGCCAACCGCTAGCATCGCCATCGCAACCTTGTCACCATCCCGGTCAATGGATACACAGGGACTAATATCACGCCTTAATGAGCTAGGTTATAGCAACATCGTATTAAACGAAAGTTTCCCCGCGACAGTCACAGACCATACTCCTTTAGTCATGAAGCTCAAGAAGCAAAATCCAGATATGGTGGTCTATAACGGAAATGTGATGGATGCGGTCGCTTTCTACAGTGCTTGTCATACACTGGATTACTATCCGTGGCTGGTCGCAAATTATGCTTCTTTCGGAGCCACAAGCGTACGTGATCAGCTCAACCCTGAAGTAGCTAAAATGACAATAGGACGCCCTAATGCTTTTTGCGCCGGTAATAATGTTTATTCCGACGCATATACACGGGTTCCTTCACTCAAGGATTTTCAAGATGCCTTTAACCAAGCACACCCTGGCCATAAATATGATACTTCTATGGTAGCTATCGGCGCTTTTGTGGCTAAGATATTGATCAGGGCTATTGAGAATGCTGGCTCAACAGATTCCGTAGAAATTGCTAATGCTTTAAGAGAATTGCACATAGAAGCCCCGGATTCTGACCTGGTCTTTGCTGACCAATATCCGGAGTTTAAAATGACGGATTCCGGTGTTCCTTCAAGCGGCATCTGTATGGCTGGCCAGTGGCCCGATGACATGACGTCACCTCTAGAGGCTATTTGGCCTGAATCTGTCGCCAATAAAGAACCAAGGATAAAATAATTGGAAACTATCCTTGTTCTTGACCGAGTTAGCAAACGCTTCGGTGGTCTCCAGGCTGTTGACGATGTCTTTTTGGAGGTCAATGCTGGACAAATCCTTGGTATCATCGGACCTAATGGAGCAGGAAAAAGCACTCTTTTTAATATAATCTGCGGAATTTACCACCCTGATAAAGGACGCATTTCATTCAAAGAGAAGTTCATAAAAAAGTTAATGCCTCACCAGATTTGTAGAATGGGAATCGGACGCACTTTCCAGATATCAGAGGTTTTCGAATCACTTACGGCTCTGGAGTCTGTTACCCTAGCGGCGAGCCTCCATTTACCCCTAAAGGAGGCTCGCCGCCAGGCATACACAATATTAGATCAATTTGGTCTGGCAGATAAAGCGGAATTACGTTGTGAATCTTTAACGCCGGTAGATATTAAACTTATAGAGCTAAGTAAAGCATTAGCTACCAGTCCTGAGGTGATACTTCTAGACGAGGTGATGACTTCGTTATCGCGTGTTGAAGCCGAGCCGCTATTAAACATAATAAAAAATTTACCTCATGAAGGCATTACTCCAATTATTGTCGAGCATAGCATGCATATCATTCAGGATTGTTGCCAAAGGGTAATAGTATTAAATTTTGGTCGTCTAATCGCTGATGGAACAAGTGATGAAGTTCTAAGTGATCGAACCGTAATAGATTCATACCTTGGAGTTAAACCAACGTGTTTGTAGTGGATACTGTAGCGGCAGGTTATGGTAAATCAATGGTTTTACAAGGGGTTTCCTTAGAGGTTAAAGAAGGGGAGTGCACTTGTCTCATCGGAGCAAATGGCGCAGGTAAAAGTACATTAATGAGGGTTATTTCCGGGTTACTCAGATCAGTTTCAGGCGAAGTAAGTATTGATAATATAGTATTAACTGGTTTACCACCTAACGAAATCGTAGACCTTGGCGTTATTCAGGTTCCAGAAGGAAGGCTTATCTTCCCTCAAATGACCGTAGAGGAAAATCTACTCCTCGGCGCTAGAAATCACCGAGCAAAATCTGAGGCCTATTCCAGTTTTGAAAAAGTCTACACCTTATTCCCTGTATTGAAGAAGAGGAAAAATCAACGCGGAGGAACTCTGTCCGGAGGCGAGCAGCAGATGCTGGCAATAGGCCGAGGGCTAATGGCGAAGCCAAGGATACTGCTCTTAGATGAACCGTCGATTGGGTTGAGTCCTTTGCTTGTCGCTGAAGTATTTTCCGTAGTTCAGGAACTAATTAAGGAAAGTATAGGTGTTCTTCTTGTGGAACAAAATGTTAGCGCTGCCCTGAATGTTTCAAGCTATGGCTATGTCCTTGAGCGAGGGCATAGCGTATTGAGAGGAAGCTCTCAAGAACTTCTTGAAGATGAGTCCATTAAGAAACATTACCTAGGAAATTAAGTTACATTCAATAATGAAATTAATATAGTGTTGAATCCTACTGCGTTAGTTACTAAATATTGGATATAGGCAACAGGAAATGTCAGACACAATCGTTATTTCTCAAGTATTGTTACAAGGGCTAATGGTTGGAGCAATGTACGGCTTGATTGCTTTTGGCATGACAATGATATTCTCCACCACAGGTCTATTGAATTTCGCTCACGGCGGTTTCTTGGCAGTCGGTATGTACCTATGCGTCACACTCTATGCCGCTTTTAGAATGAGTCCATATATCTCAATCTTAATCACAGTCCCCGTGCTTTTTGGAATGGGGTATTTTTTATATCGTTACATAGTATGGAAAGTATTAAAGATCCACATTATTACAGCAGCACAGATAACTCTTGGGTTACTTTGGATAATTGAAAGTTCTCTTTCCATGATCTTTGGGGCTGATATACGCTCAGTGCCCACTACTATCGGAATCCAGAAGGTGTATCTAGGGCCACTGACATTAAGCGTTCCTTACATCATATCTTTCATTGTAGCCATAATAGTCGGAATAATGCTTTATTGGCTAATGCAACGGACAGACTTTGGGAGGTCCGTCCGTGCGGTCACACAAAATCGTGATGCAGCTGAACTTATGGGAATTCGTGTAGTTAGAATTCAAACCATAGTCTTTGGTCTTGGATTAGCATTATTGGGTGTGTGCAGCCCGTTAATAATAGCTATGGTGCCGACGACACCGTCGGTAGGATTACAATTCACTTTATTTGCTTTCATTATCATGATGTTAGGCGGTATAGGTAACTTTCTAGGAACTGTGATTGCCGGTTTGATATTTGGAGTTGTTGATGCTTACGGAAGATTTTTTTTCACAGGATATATAGCCTCGGTTATCCCTTACAGTCTACTTGTGTTAGTACTATTAGTGAGACCCCGGGGGTTGTTAGGTGAAAAATAGAGAGAGGTTATTTTCTGCCATAAAATTAAAATATGGCATTTTGGGTGGGGTAATGCTCGTTCTCATTATCTTACCTTTAATCCTGTCAAATTATCAGCTACATCTCATAATCATTGTGCTGTTATACATTTTCTTAGCGCAATCTTGGAACATTGTGGGTGGCTTTGCCGGAGCATTCTGTTTCTTGCACCCGGTCTTTATGGGTATTGGAGCCTATACTTCGACTTTACTTTTTACCGAAATGGGGATTAACCCCTGGTTAGGAATGTTGGCTGGAGCCATATTAGCAGTAATCGCAGGAATACCTATTACCTACATAAGCCTCAGGGCTAAACTTCCACGTTTGTCATTCGCCATTATAACTCTGGCTATTGATTTCATCGCACTCTATGTCTGTGAGAGTTTTAATTTCCTGGGGGGTGGTGATAGGGGCATCCAGATTCCGGCGCACCCCGGATGGGTCAATTTCCAATTCGAATCCAAGGTTGGTTTTTACTACACCATCTTTGCAATGACCTTTATTATTATGGTCACTTGTTGGCAGATACTTCGCTCACGTATAGGTTTGTGCTTCAGGGCAATAGCAGACAATGAACAGGCATCTGAGGCAATCGGTGTCAACGTTATGAAATATACTTTGATTGCCATGAGCTTTAGCTCTTTCTTTTTCGCTCTTGGGGGTAGTTTCTACGCACAATTCATGGGTTTTGTTATGCCCAGTACTGTCATATCTATCAAACTCGTAATAACGGTTATTTTGGGCATTGCTGTCGGTGGAATAGGGACATTTTGGGGCCCTGTAGTTGGCGTTGGCTCAATAATGCTTATAGGCGAAGGTATTCTAGCGCAGCTCCCTCGATTCCAATCGTTAAACTTGTTACTGTATGGCATAGCTGTCGTAGTCATCCTCTACTTCATGCCACACGGTATAATGGCCTATCTCAAAGATAGACGA
>JAQTVP010000091.1 GCA_028707015.1 Dehalococcoidales bacterium
CAGTTGCCCCACCAGTATTAGATGAGATTCACCGCTGGCTACGCGACCGCGCTACTGCAAATGAACCCAAAACCTAGGAAGAAAAGGTACTTTTATTTATAAAATAACTAATGTAATATATTCCTTTGAAAAAAATTCTTGTTTCTTACTTATAATAACTCTATGTTAACAGCTTGATTTCACGATAGGAACCATTATAGAATAATCACAATATTGAAAAGGGGGAAAATAATGACTGAATTGTCACGAGGTGGTTACACCGGTAAAATCTTAAGAGTGAACCTGACTGATAAGACTACATCCATTGATGAGCAAGATGAGAAATTTTATCGCCGATATTTTGGTGGCACAGCACTTATCGGTTATTATCTGCTAAAGGAATTAAAACCAGGAATTGATCCTTTAGGCCCTGACAATAAACTAATATTTACTTCAGGAGTAATTACAGGTACCCCATGCGCCGGAAGTGGTCGCAGTGGCGTAGGGTCCAAGTCTCCTCTTACTAATGGCTGGGGAGATTCTCAGGCAGGCGGATTCTGGCCAGCGGAACTAAAACGGGCTGGTTGGGATGCTATTATTATTGAAGGTAAATCTGATAAACCAGTATATCTCTGGATTAATGATGATAAAGTAGAATTCCGTGATGCTTCTCACCTTTGGGGTAAAGCTACACTGGAAGCAGAGCAGCAAATACAAACTGAATTAGATGATAAAAGGGTACGAGTTGCACAAATTGGACCGGCTGGAGAAAATCTGGTGCGATTTGCCAGCATCTGTAATGATATAACTCATGCTTACGGTCGTAATGGGCATGGTGCCGTAATGGGCTCCAAAATGTTAAGAGCCATCGCTGTAAGGGGACATAAAGGCTTACCACTGGCCAACCCGGAGAAAGTTCGTGAAGTAGCCAAATGGCTGGTAGACAATTATAAAACTCTCTCCGAAGGATTAACTAAACATGGTACTTCCGGTGGAGTAGCCATGCTAAATGAAGCAAGTATCTTACCAACCCGCAACTTCCAGGAAGGACAGTTTGACGGTTATAATGATATCGCCGGCCCGACAATGACAGACACAATACTGGTTGGCCGAGACAATTGCTATGCTTGCCCGATTGACTGTAAACGTGAAGTAGAAGTAGGAGCTCCTTATAATGTAAACCGCAAATACGGAGGTCCGGAATATGAAACCATCGCTTCTCTAGGCTCTCTTTGTGGTGTTAATGATCTGAAAGCAGTCGCAAAAGGTAATGAAATATGTAATGCCCAAGGTATGGACACCATTGCTGCTGGCAACTGCATTGCCTTTGCTATGGAGTGTTTCGAAAGAGGTATCCTCACTAAAGAAGATACTGACGGAGTAGAGCTTAAATTTGGTAATGCGGAAGCAATGATGCTAATGCTGGAAAAAATCACCAAACGAGAAGGTTTGGGTAACCTACTAGCAGAAGGAACCAAACGTGCTGCAGAACAAATTGGTCACGGAGCTTCCGAGTACGCCATGCAAATAAAAGGGCAGGAACTACCGATGCATGAGCCCAGAGGCAAGGTTGCCTTAGGTATCGGATACGCTATTTCACCTACAGGAGCAGATCATGTACATAATATGCATGACTCCATGTTCGCAGTTGAAGGTCCACCTTTAGAAGGACTCAAAGCTCTAGGTATACAAGAACCGTTATCACCTCTGGATCTAAGCCCAGCTAAAGTACGCATGTTCAAGTATGTTGTGGACTGGCGTCATTTCCAGAATTGTGCCGTTATCTGCGGATTCCCGCCGTTTAGTTATGAACAGATTTCAGACCTCGTCAATGGAGCTACCGGCTGGAACACCAGCGTCTGGGAATTAATGAAGGTCGGGGAAAGAGCACTGGCACTAGCTAGAGCCTTTAATGCTAGAGAAGGTTACACTGCCAAGGATGACATTCTGCCCGAGCGTTTCTATCAGTCTTTTAGCAGTGGTCCTTTAATGGATGAGAAACTAGGCAAAGAGGATATGCAGAAAGCTATTAAAACTTACTATAAGATGGCAGGATGGGACCCGGAGCTGGCTGTTCCTACAGCAGAGAAGCTAGAAGAATTAGACATAGCTTGGGTAACCGAAGAGCTGGAAAAATCTGCATAAAAAGGCCAAGTTAAAAAGTTAAAATAGAATATTTACGTTATTAGCATATTCTTAGAGCAGTTGCTTAACTTATGTTATTAGATGTTCCCAGAGAAATATCATCTCTTTAAAATATTACTATGATAGTATAAAGGGGGACCCTAATGACTATAAAACAAACTAGGGTTGATGCCAATAAATTAATCGACTTTTCGGCAAAGGCACTGCAAAAACTGGGTGTACCAGAAGAAGATGCTAAGATAACGGCTAAAATGCTTGTTGCCAGCGATTTGAGGGGCATTGACTCCCATGGGGTTGCCCACTTGAATATGTTCTACGCCAGGCGAATAAAACTGGGGATCATAAATTTACACCCAAGGCCAAAAGTTTTTAGCCAGGCTTCAGCAACAGCAACTATAGATGGTGATCAGGGACTCGGTTTTGTTATCGGTCACTGGGCTATGACAGAAGCAATAAAGCGTGCCCAGAAAACTGGAGCCGGTTTTATTACAGTGGGCAATAGCACTCATTTTGGTGCCGCCAGTTACTATGCAATGATGGCTCTAGAGTATGATATGATCGGGATAGCCATGACCAATTCTGTGGCAGGAGTTGTGGCGCCCGGCAGTACCAAACCTGCTGTTGGCACAAATCCCCTGGCTGTAGCAGTACCGGCACAAGAAAAACCGCCTTTCGTTCTTGATATGGCAACTTCCGTAGTTGCCGGAGGCAAGCTGGAAATAGCCCGGAGATTAGGTGCATCCATACCTGAAGGCTGGGCTATAGATAATGAAGGAAAACCGATAACCGACCCTAATAAAAGAACTCCGGGAGAAGGAGGACTACTACCTTTGGGTGGTAATCCGACACAGGGTATCTATAAAGGCTTTGGCTTGGGAGTATTAGTAGAAATTCTCTGTGGTATTCTTTCCGGATCAGGTGCTGCCATTCTGCATGAAGGTCCATCAGAAGCCCGGGGTAATGCCGGCGACCATTTCTTTGGAGCTCTTCGCATTGATAGCTTCTTACCCGTGGATAAGTTCAAGAAATCAATGGATGAAATGATTGAAGCCTTTGAAACCTTACCCAAACTGCCAAACGTAAAGAAAATATTTGTAGCCGGTGGATACGAAGCTGAGATTACCAAAGACCGCAAAGCTAACGGCATTCCGCTTGACCCTCCAGTGATTCTCTCACTTCAAGAGCTGGCCAAAGAACTGAACATTGAGTACAATCTTTAGTTATGTCAATAATAAGTAAATAGCATCTGGTTCTCATATTTTTTCAGTTTGAATATGTCTTATCACAATTAAATAAAGGAGGCCTCAAACATTGAAGAATTTACTCAAGGAAAAACTACAGAAGAATCAGTTTGTTATTGGTACTTTTGTTGGACTTGGACACCCGGACGTAACCGAAAGGCTCTCCAGAATTGGCTTTGATTGGTTATTGATAGACGGTGAACATGCTCCCCTGGGACTAGAAACCATGCAGCAGATGATGCAGTCAATGAATAGGAGCAATTGCACTCCTCTGGTCAGACCACAATGGAACGATATAGTAACTATTAAAAGAGTTCTTGATATAGGGGATCATGGCGTTCTTATCCAACGGGTAAATACAAAAGAAGAAGCAGAATACACCGTAAGTGCCTGCAAATATCCGCCTGAAGGCCTCCGGGGATGTGGACCAAGAAGAGCTGCTCTCTTTGATCAAGATTACCTCAAAACAGCAAATGATGAAATACTCGTAATAGTTCAGATAGAAACCCGTAAAGCTGTCGATAATATCAATGATATTCTAGCTGTAAAAGAAATTGACGCTTGCTACATTGGCCCCATGGACCTGTCTCGTAGTTTTGGGTTCGAATCCCCAAAGTGGGATAATCCCCCATACCTTGCAGCTTTTGACAAAGTACTGGCAACAGCCCAAAAATGTGGTAACCCAGCTGGCATATTTGCATCTCAAGAAAACATCAGGTAGGCTATTGAGAAAGGTTTCACACTCAATACTATGGATAGTGCAGACAGCTTCTTAATGCGCGGTGCACAAATAGCCCTAGATAAATCCCGGAGGAATAAATAAATAACTTTAAATAAAAAGTAAAATTTATCTAGAATATTTTGGTGATAATCTGTTATCACTGACAAGTTCAGCTTGGTAATAACTGATCAATATTCACAGAGGAGAGCGTACCGTAAAAATAGTAATTGCTCCACAGAGTTTCAAGGGTAGTCTTAGTGCACATCAAGTAGCCCAGGCAATGGCTCAGGGGATTAAGCAAGTTTTAGCTGATACTGAAACCATAATCCTCCCAATGGCAGATGGGGGGGAAGGGACAGTGGAGGCTTTAACATATAGTACCCAGGGTCAAATTGTGAACACAGAGGTAACCGGACCTTTGGGAGAAAGAGTCACTGCAAAATGGGGAATTCTGGGTAACAGGGCTGGTGCCGTGATTGAAATGGCAGCTGCATCCGGAATTAATTTAGTACCAAAGGAGCAGCTAAATCCACTAATCGCCACTACATACGGGACCGGAGAATTAATACGAGCCGCTCTTGATGCCGGTTATCGCAAATTAATTATTGGTATTGGTGGTAGTGCTACAAACGATGGCGGCGCAGGTATGGCACAGGCTCTTGGAGCAAAATTACTTGATAGTCAAGGAGAAGAACTCTGCCGGGGCGGAGCAGCATTAGCCAAATTAAAAAGAATTGATATTACCTTAATGGATAGCCGCATAGCTGATTGTGAAATCACAATAGCTTGCGACGTAACCAATCCGCTCTGCGGAGAACAGGGAGCCACCGAAGTCTATGGTCCCCAAAAAGGAGCTGATAAGGAAATGTGCCGGCAGCTGGACAAGGCCTTAGCTAACTATGCCCGTGTAATTGAACACGACCTGGGAATTAATATTATGAATATACCCGGTGCGGGAGCCGCTGGGGGATTAGGAGCCGGTCTGATAGCTTTCCTGAAAGTCCGGTTGGTATCAGGCATAGATATTATTACCGAAGCTGTCGGATTTACCAATTATCTTAAAGATGCATCGCTCATTTTTACCGGAGAAGGTAAAATAGACTCCCAGACGTTATTCGGAAAGACAGTAGCCGGCATTGCCGCAAGAGCAAAGGCTCACCATATCCCGGTAGTAGCTATCGCTGGTGAGGTTGCCGGTAATTATAGAGAACTTTACCAGCACGGTATAGATGCTGCTTTAAGCATTACCCCTGGGCCTATCAGCCTCGAGGAATCAATGGCTAATGCCGAAAAATTAATCACTGACACCACAGAACGAGCTTTAAAATTAATCCTAATTAACTTGAAAAGATAGCCAGTACAGCGAAAATATATTACTCCACTTCTCCCATAATCCTTTCTCGTTCATACCTGTTATTACTTGTTGACACTCTTCTGGTTGCCAACTACAATGAACGTTAATTTAACAGGAAAGGAGTGTAATGCTGATGGAAAATAAATTCAAGGTATTACGAGTGGATACAACAGGCAGCAGCGCTATTATGATCGAAGAGGCAGCAGAACTAGCCAAGATAAATGTAGTACTGGCCGGAGTTGATGCCGATACTGAGGATGAGATAATTAGAAAAGCTCAGGACGCCGATGTTATATTGACAGGTGCCGCTCAGATGACACGCCGAGTTATGGAATCTTTGCCAAAATGTAAGGCGATTGTCCGCTATGGTATTGGTTTTGATACCGTTGACGTAGATGCCGCAACTGATAACAAAATTCTAGTAATTAATATTCCCGATTTCTGTTTTGAAGAAGTTTCCAATCACGCTATTGCTCTGCTTCTTGCCTGTGCAAAAAAATTAGTTTTTCTAAACAATGGCATAAAAAAGGGTGAGTGGATTAAGTCTAAACAAGCCATGCAACCAATGGGATCAGTTTATGGGCAGACTCTGGGATTGATTGGTTGTGGCAACATCGGCAGGATGACCGCCAAGAAAGCACAATGTTTCAGCTTGGAACTATTAGGTTATGATCCATATGTAGATAAATCCTTAGCTAAAAAATACGGAATACGTCTGGTAAGTCTACCTGAATTATTAAAGAAATCAGATTTTGTTTCTGCTCACACTCCTTTAAACAAAGAAACCTGGCACATGATTAGTGAAGAGCAATTCAAACAAATGAAATTAACCGCCTATATTATCAATACGGCCCGAGGCTCTGTAATTGATGAATCGGCTCTTATTAAGGCATTGGAAAATAATTTAATAGCAGGAGCCGGGTTAGACGTTTTCGAACAGGAACCAATTGATCCGGAAAACCCGTTACTCAAAATGGAAAATGTTACTGTTCTCCCCCACAGCGCTTCCTATTCTGACATTGCCTTTAAACGGTTAAGGACCAATGTCGGAGAAGAAGCTTCCAGAGTAATTAGCGGACATTGGCCAAAGAATGTGGTAAATAAATCAGTAAAGCCGAAAGTTAACCTAGTAAAGGAGAATTAAAATGCCAGAGTTATCCGAAGCAGA
>JAQTVP010000092.1 GCA_028707015.1 Dehalococcoidales bacterium
ATGATTCTACCGTAATTGTGTATATATCTTGTTCAAATAAAGACGAGTATTTTTTATATTCATCAAGGCTAAGTTCGTCGAATGTTTTATTCTTTTCCGAAGCATAACTTACTAATCTGCCAACTATATTATGTGCATTACGAAAGGATTCTCCCTTTTTAACCAGATAATCGGCATAATCAGTAGCCAGAATATATCCCAATTTTACCGCTTGCTCCATATTATCAGCCTTAAAACGAAGTGTACTTATCATGCCGGCAAATACTTCCAGAGTAGCTGTGAGCGTATCGACAGTGTCGAATAAACCCTCTTTGTCTTCCTGTAAATCCCGATTATAGGCAAGAGGCAAAGCTTTCATCGTAGTCAGCATGGCCATCAGTTTTCCGTAGACCCGGCCTGTTTTACCCCTACCCAATTCGGCAATATCCGGATTCTTTTTTTGGGGCATAATGCTGCTACCAGTAGCATAAGCATCGTCCAGTTCTATATAATTAAATTCAGCAGATGACCAGATAATAATTTCTTCGGCAAGACGCGAAAGGTGCATCATACAAATACTGGCTGCAGCTTCATATTCCAATACAAAATCTCTATCTGATACTGCATCAATACTATTCAAGCTTATCTGACTAAAACCAAGTTCGCGAGCCACAAATTCACGATCAATATTATAAGTCACACCGGCTACTGCTCCGCTACCCAAAGGCATTACATCTGTCCGTTTCAAACAGTCAGCAAACCGCTCAGCATCCCTCTGGAACATTGCAAAATAGGCTAGGAGATGATGAGCTAAAAGTACTGGTTGCGCGAGCTGTAAATGGGTATATCCTGGCATTATAATTTCCTTATTATTACCAGCCAGATTAAGTAATGCCTGCTGAAATTTATTTATCCGAATTAGAGTATCAGAAATTACTTCCTTGGTGAAAAGTCTTAAATCTAAAATAACCTGATCATTCCTAGAACGAGCAGTATGTAATTTACCGCCTGTTGGTCCTATCGTTTGCAGTAAACGAGCTTCGATATTCATATGAATATCTTCAAGTTCAAGGTTAAATTCAAATTTACTCTGCTCTATTTCTTGATGGATAGAAAGTAACCCTGCAGTAATAACCTCAGCATCTTCTTTTGAAATTATTCTCTGTTTGGCTAACATTTTGGCATGGGCAATACTGCCAATAATATCATAATGATAAAGACGATAATCATACGGAATAGAGCTTGTATATTTAATTAATGATTCACTAGCTTTTTTATTTAAGCGACTGCGAATAAAGCTCATTAAATATTTTCCCTTATTTTAAGATTAATTTTGTTTTCGCAAAATATATTTAAGAATCTTTCCTGTAGAACTTCTGGGTATTTCTCCAAATTCTACTTCCTTCGGGCATTTGTAATGAGCTATCCGTTCACGACAAAAGTTTATAATATCCTCAGCATCAGTCTTGCTGCTCTCTCTTACTTTTACCAGAGCCTTAACCGCCTCCCCCCACATATCATCCTTTATTCCAAAACAAGCCACTTCTAATACATCCGGATGTTCATGAATAACATTTTCTACTTCCATACTGGAAATATTTTCACCGCCACTGATAATAATATCCTTAAAACGGTCCTTTATTTCCAAGTAGCCATCGGGGTGTACTACCGCACCATCACCAGTATGAAACCATCCACCAGCGAAGGCTTCCTCAGTTTCTTTAGGTTGCTTATAATATTCCTTCATTAATCCGTTACCGCGCATGACAATTTCTCCAATTGTTTTACCATCATAAGGGACTTCTTTCATACTGTCATCTACTACTCGCACCTCACCGGCAGCAACATTAGCCACACCCTGACGTATCTTAACTTTAGCTCGCTCTTCAGCAGAGAGATTATCCCATTCGGGTTGCACTTCACATATAGTAAAACCACCAAGCGCTTCCGTAAGTCCATAGGAATGCACAATAGTAGCCCCTTTACTTTCCATAGAACGGGTTAATTTTGTGGATGGAGGAGCACCCCCACTATCAATTTTTACATTATGGGGAAATTTTAATCCTTTTTCTTCCATATATTGGTTAAGTCTATCCCAGAGAATGGGAGCACCGCACATATGGGTTACTCCCTCTTTTTCAATAAGGTCATAGATTATTTCCGGATCAGGTTTAGTTAGACAAACATTAGTACTGCCTTGACAAGCAACAGCCCATGAACGGCACCATCCATCACAATGAAACATTGGTAGTGTCCACAGATATACTGATGAAATATCCATTCCCCATTCCATTACTTGTGCTACGGATTGAATATAGGCACCACGATGAGTATAAACACATCCTTTGGGGAGTCCTGTTGTACCACTTGTATAATTTATACTAATAGGTTCATTCTCATCTTCGAGGTCATATTTTATATATTCATCTTTACCTTCCGCCAGAAAGTCTTCATATCCTATACCTGGTAAATTGTATTTAGGTTCCGAATTATCTTTTTCGTCAGTAATATTAATAAATAATTGTATTCCAGGAATATCTTGCGGTTCTATCTGCTCAGCTAATGCAGCATCAATAAATAATATTTTAGCTTCTGAGTGTTTTATAATGGTAGATATTTCTCTTTTGGCAAGTCTCGTGTTAATGGGTACTAATACAGCTCCAGTCATAGGTATACCAAAGTGAGCTTCTAGCAGAGGCGGTAGATTCTGGCAAAGAAACCCAACTTTATCACCTTTCTTAATCCCTCGATTCTTCAGAGAATTACTTAGACGATTTACCCGATTAGAAAATTCCTTCCATGTGTAATGATGATCTCCGTAAACTACTGCCGTCTTATCTTGATAAACAAAACTAGTACGTCTTAAAAAGTTTAAAGGAGTTAACGGCTCATAATTAACTGACGATGAATTTTTCTTTTCAACTGTATTATCCATAATTCCTCATAACAGTATGTTCTGTTTCTGATAAAGTTCTGAATATTTATTCTTTTCCTAATCCTGATTTAATTTTTGTAGCTGTGCCTGTGTTTTAGACGGCAGTCCCCAGAGGTGAATAAAACCAGGAGAAGCACTCTGGTCAAACTCATCACCTTTATCATAGGTAGCCAGATTATAGCTATATAATGAAAATGGTGATTTCCGCCCGACTACAACACTACTTCCTTTAAACAACTTTAATCGTACCGTTCCGCTAACAAAACGTTGTGTGCTTTTAATATACGCAGTAAGATCCTGACGCAATCCCGAAAACCACAAACCATTATATACCAGATCAGAATATTTCAGGGTTACCATCTGCTTGAAATTAAGCTGGTTTTTGGATAATGTCATTGTCTGTAAAGATTTATGTGCCTGCACGAGAACTAAAGCCGCCGGCGCTTCATAAATCTCTCTCGACTTTATGCCTACCAGTCTATCTTCTATGTGGTCAATCCTGCCGACACCATGCATTCCCGCCAACTCGTTTAAAAATGTTACCAGGCTAATTCCATCCATTTTACGCCCGTTAACAGCAGTTGGAATTCCTTTTTCAAACTCTATCTCTATATATTCCGGTTTATCTGGAGCATTATCAGGTGACTTGGTCCACGTATAAGCATCATCCGGAGGTTCAACCCAAGGGTCCTCCAAAACCCCACATTCAATAGCTTTACCCCAGAGGCATTCATCAATAGAATATGGGCTAGCAACAGTAATTGGTACAGGAATATTATTTTTTTCAGCATAAGCAATAGTTTCTTCACGGGTCATGCCCCATTCTCTAGCCGGCGCAATTATTTTAAGATCAGGTGCTAAGGTATTTATCCCTACATCCAGCCTGACCTGATCATTACCCTTGCCCGTACAGCCATGAGCAATTGCTGATGCACCTTCTTCCCTAGCTACACCTACCAGCAATTTTGCCATTAACGGACGAGACAAGGCTGTCGCCAGAGGATATATATCCTCATACATAGCATCCGCCTGCAATGCCGGAAATGCATAATCATTAATAAATGCTTCCTTAGCATCTATCACTATAGATTTCACTGCACCAACTTTCAATGCTTTTTGTTTTACGACAGTAATATTCTTTTCGTTACCTACATCAATCATCACAGCAATAACATCCATATCATACTTCTCTTTAATCCATTTAATGGCTACTGATGTGTCTAACCCGCCACTGTAAGCTAGTATTACTTTGTCTGACATTCTACCCCTCCCTGTAAATAACGATTTTTTAAATTCTTTTTTACTCAAGATTTGAAATAACTTTGTCTAAAATACCTAGTGCTTCATCGATATCCCCATTAGTGATTATAAGCGGAGGCATAAACCTTAAAGCATTAGGTTTTAATTGATTTATCAATAAGCCCTCATCAAGACATGCTGTTAATACTGATTTTGCAATGTCATTATTAAACTCCACGGCTGCTAATAAGCCGCGGCCTCGCACATCTATTACCACATCATATTTTTGCTTAAGGCCAGTTAACCCATCAAGAAAATAATTACCTGCTTTTTTAACATTTTCCGTAATATTATTGTCAATAATGTATTTAACAACTGCATAACCGGCAGCACAAGCTAGTGGATTACCGCCAAAGGTTGAACCATGGTTTCCAGGAACAAAAACTGATGCCTCTCCCTTAGCCATAATAGCACCAATCGGAACACCGCTACCCAAACCTTTAGCTAATGTCATAATATCAGGTTCAATACCGCATTGTTCATAACCAAAAAGCGTTCCGGTACGACCAATTCCAGTCTGAACTTCATCCAGAATAAGTAGAATACCTTTTTGGTCACACCACGCTCTCACATCAGTTAAATATTTACTCTCAGGTATAATTACCCCACCTTCAGCTTCGATTAATTCCAGCATTATTGCGCATGTCTGCTCAGTGGTAGCTTCTTTTATTGCTTCAATATTATCATAAGCTACATTCTTGAAACCAACTGGTAAAGGAACATATGAATTTTGGAATTTTTCCTGACCAGTAGCTGCTGTCATAGCTAGAGTTCTGCCGTGGAATGAATTCATTGCCGTGATAACTTCATATGCCCCATTTAATTTAAGGCTGCCATAACGCCGTGCTAGTTTTACTGCTCCCTCATTAGCTTCGGCCCCACTATTACAAAAGTAGACTTTATCCAAGCAACTATTATTAACTAAAATCTCAGCTAATTGAAGTTGAGGTACAGTATAAAACTGGTTTGATGTCTGAATAAGCGTATTAGCTTGTTTTGCCAGCGCTTCAACTAATACCGGATGACAATGACCTAAACTATCAACTGCCCAACCAGCAACAAAATCCAGATATTTACGTCCTTTGTCATCCCATACTCTTGCCCCCTCTCCTTTAACAATAGTCAAGGGTACACGGTCACCGGTGTACATGAAATACTTTCGTTCAAGCTCTTGCCAATCGCTCATTTTAGCCCCCTTTTATTACTGTTCCTGTATGATTTCCCTTAATTTCATTAAGCAAAGCATGTGGTTGTCTCCCATCTATAATACTTGCAGATGAAGCATTAGATAAGGCTCTTAAACAGGCTTTAATCTTAGGAATCATTCCCCCTGAAGCCACTCCGGAAGCCATCAAAGATTCAGCTTCTTCCGGTAATAGTTGTGGTAACAACTCACCTTGTTGGTTACAAATACCAGCCACATCAGTTAAAAAAACAAGCTCTTCAGATCCGAGCGCAGCAGCAATTTCACCAGCAACAAGATCAGCGTTAATATTAAGCAACTGTGGTTCCCGGTCTAACCCAGTTTCCATACAGAGTCCTATTGGTGCAATTACTGGTATATAGCCTGCCTGTAATAGTATTTCTAAGGGATCAAGGTTTACCTTCTCTACTGTGCCAACATAACCCAATTCAATGTTTTTTATCTTACCTTCAATGAGAGCTCCATCTATACCACTGATACCTACTGCCCGCCCCCCTTGATTGTTAATACTGGCTACCAGTTCCTTATTAACCAAGCCAGCCAGCACTGAAATAACCACTTCAAGAGTAGCCTTATCAGTTACTCGCTCACCCTGGACAAAGTTACTAGCAATACTCTGTTTCTTCAGCCATTCGGTTATTATTTTACCGCCGCCATGCACCATCACAACTGGTTTGCTTTGTTTTTGCAGATCAACTATATCTAATATAGAAGTGTCATGACTGCCTAACGTAGAGCCCCCCAGTTTAACTACAATAACTCCATCCAATTTATTACCTAACCTTATCAAATTTATTTATACTCTGATAAATTAATCAGGTTGTATATTCGCTGTTAATAATCACATATTCGGTAGTCATATCACAACCCCAGGCAGTAGCTTCAGCCGTACCCAGGTTAATTCTCAGGTCAAAATAAACTGTATCTTCTTTTAGCATTTCTATGGCATTTCGTTTATCAAACGGTACCGGTTTACCTTTATTGAGTACGCAAATATCTCCAATATAAAGGTCAATATTTTTTTCTGCCACTTCTACACCACTCCTTCCCATTGCAGCTAATACTCGCCCCCAATTAGGGTCATTGCCATAAACTGCTGTTTTCACCAGTGTTGAACTTACT
>JAQTVP010000093.1 GCA_028707015.1 Dehalococcoidales bacterium
CACTGTTAGTGGAGGTATGGCATGAAAAGCGCGATGAACTATTGCATTACCGTCAAAAAGGACTAGTAACGGTTTTGTCATAGTTTAATTATAACAGAGTGTCGATTGTAATTGTATTTTATGAGAGATACATTAATTTGCTGTTGGTAGTCCTTGAGATTTCCATTGTTTAATACCACCTAACAAGTTGTAGGTCTTGGTAAAATCAATATCTGCCATTATTTTTACAGCATTGCTGCTGCGTACACCAATAGCACAATAAACAAGATAGGTTTTATTTTTATCCAATGTTTTCAGATTCTCAATAAAGGCACTAGAATAAAAATTGATATTGATTGCATTTTCTATGTGCTCTTCCTCAAACTCTCGTGGCGTTCGTACATCAATAATTATGATATCTGGGTTATCCTGTATCAGGGTAAATGCATTTTCCGGAGTGATATCTTCAATTATCGTAATTGATGTTTCATTAGAAGTGCAGCCACTTGGTAAAATAATTCCAATGGTAATTAATAGAGTTAGTGATAATAATCTGAATTTTTTCAAAATTATCTAGTTATCTCCTTATTGAATAAACATAAACACCAGGTTGAAATTTTCCACCCTTACCCATCTTTATCCTTATTTGTAGTATATACTTTATTTTAAACAATTAACGATAAATATTATAATATTTATCAGGTTTGATATCTGTTTTATGTATTTATTATTAAATTAATTATGCTATGGCTAGCACGGTAATGACTCTCTATTTAATAATTGTGTTTCATGCTATACTACTCGAAAGTAACGGAGGAACTAGTTTGAAGGGGAAAGATTTACTGTCAATATCTGACCTTAGCCGGGAAGATATACGCTTGCTTGTTGCAGATGCTGTAGACATGAAAGTTGCGGGCTGGCTTTCTTTACTTAGCGCCAAAACACTTGTCCTTTTATTTGAGAAACCATCTTTACGGACTCGGGTTAGTTTTGAGATAGCTATGCGCCAGCTGGGCGGACAATCCATATATCTCTCTCCAGCTGAGGTTGGTATCGGTCAGCGGGAATCGGTTGCGGATGTAGCACGGGTGCTTTGTAATTATGTTGATGCTATTACCGCACGTACTTTTGCTCACCGGACTTTAGAGATTCTGGCTAGTTACTCAAGTGTACCGGTAATAAATGCCCTTTCTGATTTGGAGCATCCCTGTCAGGCGTTGACCGACCTTTTTACTATTTACGAGAAAAAAGGTAAGTTAGAAGGATTAAAAGTAGCCTATGTTGGTGATAGTAATAATGTATCCAATAGTCTCATGTTGGCCGCTTTGCTTATGGGGATGGATTTTAGAATTGCTTCACCGATTGGTTACCAGGTTCAGGCAGAGATTATGCATACTGCCCAAGAATATGCTGCGGATAGTGGTGCTGACTTATTTTGTGCTGAGGAGCCGCAGTTAGCAGTGAGCGGGGCTGATGTTGTCTATACCGATGTATGGACAAGTATGGGACAGGAAGCCGAAACTGAACAGCGTCGCCAGATATTTGCTGGCTATCAGGTTAATAACGAACTCTTATCCTTAGCTAAGAAAGATGCCATATTTATGCATCCACTGCCGGCTCATCATGGCGAGGAAGTAACTGAAGGTGTTTTGTATAGTCCTCAGTCGGTAGTTTTTGACCAGGCTGAGAATAGGATGCACGTACAAAAAGTGCTGTTGGCAGAAATACTAGGTGGGTTAGAGATAACTTCAGTTAACTATAAATAATAGATGAATAATATGCGTGTATTAAAGATGGTAATAAACCATAGCTGGTGTTCGGTTTTAATCACGTTACTGGCCGTGCTTGGTATCATTTTCGATTGGGGAATCTGGATTATTGCTCCGGTTCTGGGTTTTATACTGGCAGTTGGGCTGTTTGCAGCAGTGAAGAATGCCAGGAATCGGGGATTAAAGTTATTATTTTTACGGCTCTGGCACCTTAGCGGATATTTTTCTCGCAGATTTATGGGTAATTCGATAACATCTATTTTTGATATAATATATTACTTGGATACTGTTGATAACCATAGGGTAAGAGAATGGGCGAGGGCCAGTGATAGTTCACAGCGTATTTTCAATTCTTGGTGCCAAAGTTTCCTGACCAGATTAGAAAATGATATTAGTGATAGTAAGTTTGATTTCCACCGATACTCTAACTATTTGAATGAGCTATGGCTGATAAACAATCACTATTTTGAGACTGTAAAGCAGTTCTGCGAGGTGGTGGATAAGGTAGGGATATCTCCAGAAACCAGGGAACAATATAACCGTTTTACTGTGGAATACAATGCATTTGTTCAAGATTTCAGGAATAATATTAGTGAACTGAGGAATATGGCTGAGACGGTAATTGAGCCACCCAGTGTGAAATTTGCTCAAGAATTAGTAGTAGAGTAGATGAACTATTCTATTCCGTATTCTTCAGTTTTAGAAGGTAATATGAGTGTAGGTAAGCCTATCGTGGCTATTATTGGCAGGCAGAATGTTGGCAAATCAACCCTGCTGAATCGAGTGGCTGGTAAGTCAATAGCTATTGTAGCAGACTTACCGGGAACAACCCGTGATCGTATATTTGCCGATGTTTCCTGGCAAGGAACGGAATTTACTTTAATTGATACTGGTGGGCTTGGTCCAAAACCTCAATCTATTATTACACAGGGTGTTAGTGATCAGGTAGATGTAGCTATTGCCGATGCCGATGTGATCATATTCTTGCTAGATGCTGCTGCTGGGGTTGTTCCCGCTGATTTAGAAATTGCTGATAGGCTTCGTCAGGTGAATAAACCCATAGTACTGGTAGCTAATAAAGCAGATAATGTTAAATTACAGGCCGAAGCTGTGGAATTTTATGAGTTAGGGTTGGGCGAACCGTTGGTGATTTCAGCTTACCATAAGCGGGGCATTGCTGAACTGCTGGATAAAATTATCTCTATATTGCCAACTCCATTACTAGTTGAATCTGATCTGGATATGATTAAGGTGGCTATTATCGGTAGGCCTAACGTGGGTAAATCGATGCTGTTGAATGCATTGTTGGGTAAAGAAAGAGCCATCACTAGCGATATCCCCGGGACTACTCGTGATACTGTTGATACTATAGTTGACTTTGATGGACAAAGTATGTTACTTATTGATACAGCTGGTATAAAACGGCGGGGACGGATAGGAGCCGGGGTGGATCGGTATAGTGTTATCCGTACGCTAAGGGCTATAGACCGAGCTGATATAGTTTTGTTAATAATTGATACAACTGAATTACTGGCAGCTCAAGATATGCGTATTGCTGGTTATATTCAGCAAGCGTTAAAAGGGGTTTTGCTGATAATTAATAAGTGTGACCTGGTTGATGTGGAGGATATAGCGGAAGTTAGTAAAGAAATCAGGCGTCAATTCAAATTTATGCCTTATGCCCCTATATTGTGTATTTCAGCACTGTTTAAGCAAGGAGTAGATAAAATTATTCCTCAGGTAAAACAGATTTATCAAGAAAGATTCAAGAGGATATCTACCTCAAAGGTTAACGATGTGGTGCAGCAGGCGGCGGCGGCTCATAATCTGCCACGAAAAGGTAAAAAGCAGTTAAATATTCTGCACGCTACACAGGCTGAGGTGGATCCGCCAACTTTTGTTTTTTTTGTTAATGATACTAGTCTGATACATTTTTCTTATCGGCGCTATCTGGAGAACAAGTTACGCCAATCATTTGACTTTACTGGTACTCCGATTCAATTAGTCTTTAAGGCTAGGGGGTAAATTATGATAATTGCTAGATTTATTGCCGCGATTTTAGCTGGCTATCTTTTGGGTGCTATTCCATTTGGTTTATTAATTGCTAGGCGGCAGGCCAGCATAGATGTCAGGCAATACGGCAGTGGTAAGATAGGAACAACCAATGTATTACGGACTGCTGGTAAGAAAGCTGCAGTACTAGTGGCTGCTCTGGATATATTAAAAGGCGTGATGGCGGTAGTCGTTGCCGGATTAATAGTTGGCAGTGGTTATTTGGTGGTGGGTGATTTTGGACTGGGAGCATTGCTGGCGCAGGTTTTTGCTGCTTTGGCAGCAATGGCCGGGCATAATTGGTCAGTATTTCTTAAATTTAAAGGGGGGAGGGGTGTTGCTACTTTTATGGGAGGCTTAGTAGCTTTGTGTCCAGTAGCGGCGCTGTTTGGTGGTGAGATTTTGATTATTGGAACGGGTTTAACCAGATTTGTATCAATAGGTTCCATTGCTGGGACAGTGGGAACCTATGCCATTTTGGTACCACTTACAATTATGGATGGATTTCCTATTGAATACTTGGTTTATGCACTAATAGGTACAATAATAATTGTTGTAATGCACCGGGATAATATTAAGAGATTATTGTCCGGTAGTGAGCGTAAGTTAGGCGAGAAATCTAAGACAGCTAATCAATCTCTGCCTGTGGATGGCATAGAGTAAAATATGCCTAAAATTGCTGTAATTGGTACTACCAGTTGGGGAAAAACTCTGGGAATTGTGCTTGCTCGTAAAGGTGCAGATGTCAGGATGTGGGCACGGACAGAGGAAGAAGCTGTTGAATTGAGAGAGGGTGGCTCTAATCCAATCTTGCTGTCTGATGATTCCTTTCCTGCTGACCTATCAGTTACCAGTTCAATAAGTGAAGCACTAGCATATGTTAATGCAGTTCTTTTAGTTGTACCGTCACAATCTATGCGTCAGAACATAAAATTAGTTAAAGAATATCTGACAAAGTCAATGTTAGTAGTGAGTGCAGCTAAGGGTCTGGAAATTGGTAGTAACAAGCGTATGTCACAGGTAATTGCTGAGGAGATAGGTCCTGGCTTACAATCTAATATTTGTGTTCTTTCTGGCCCTAATCTTTCCAATGAAGTACTTGATGGTTTGCCAGCAGCTTCAGTAGTAGCGGCGGCAGATGAAGCAGTGGTAAGAAAAGCCCAAAAACTGTTAACCGCGCCCAATTTCTGTGTGTATACTAATACTGATGTTATCGGTGTTGAGCTGGGTGGAGCATTAAAGAATATTATTGCATTGGGTGCTGGTATGGTGGATGGTTTGGGTTATGGTGATAATGCTAAAGCAGCCTTGATCACCAGGGGTTTGACAGAGATGGCGGCACTGGGAACAGCTCTGGGGGCGAGTCCACTTACTCTGTCCGGTTTGGCTGGTCTGGGTGATTTGATTGCTACTTGTGCCAGTTCGTTAAGCCGTAATCACTACGTGGGTGTCGAATTGACTAAAGGACGCTCGTTAAAGGACATAACTGATTCAATGACCAACGTGGCTGAGGGAGTTAGTACTACTATTGCCGTCTGGGATTTAGCCAGACAGCTTGAAATAGAGATGCCTATTACCGAGAAGATTTATAAAGCCTTACACGAACAGCTTCCTCCTAGTCAGGTAGTAATTGAGATACTGGGTGCTGAGGGCAGGCATGAGCTGATCGGACGCAAGTGGGGTTTATTTTCTTTATTTAAACACCAAAGACATTACTGATAATATTTGATAATCTGATCCGTACTGATTATACTATTTCTTTTTTAACAATGGTTGTAGTTACTACTTTTTTTCAGACGAATCCAAGCTATCGGCTAACTCCTGAAATAGTTGCTTTTGCTGTTTAGTTAGTTTTTCCGGAGTAACAACACGTAGTGTAACTAACTGGTCACCTTGCCCATTTCTATTAAGATGGGGAATTCCTTTATTTTTGAGGTTAAAGACTTTACCTGTCTGGCAGCCATTTGGAATCTTGATCTTAGCATTACCGTATAGAGTAGGTACTTCTATCTCACTACCGAGGGCAACTTGAGCGAAATTTACTGGCAGGTCATAGAGAATGTCATCACCATCCCGGGTGAAATATTCATGCGGTAATATTGATAATCTTATATAGAGATTACCTGTTGAACCCCCCCTTGATCCAATGTCACCTTCACCCATAAGGCGTATTTGAGTGCCTTCATCAACTCCGGCTGGGATTTTAACTGAAATATTACGTTGGCTTTTTTCGTGGCCTGTACCCCGGCATTGGGTACAAGGATCGTTAATAATTTTGCCGCTGCTGTGACACTGGTTGCAGGGAGTCGTATGAATAAAGCGACCGAATATGCTTTGTTGGACTCGTTGTACTTGTCCGGTACCATTGCAGTTAGGGCATTGGATTGGTTGGCTACCCTCCTTACAACCAATGCCTTGGCATAGAGAACAATATTCTGTACGTAGTATATTTATTTCTTTGGTACAGCCGAAAGCTGCCTCTTCAAAGGTGATTGTAATTCGGCTTTGAAGGTCAGCACCATGCTGTGCTGCCTGGCGATTAGCGGTACTTGCTCCACCCCAGAATGCATTAAAAATATCACCAATGCCACCGAAGCCAAATCCTTCAAATCCTTGTTCGAAAAGCCTATCAGTACCGCTATGGCCGAAACTGTCGTAAGTAGCTCGTTTGTCAG
>JAQTVP010000094.1:0-2533 GCA_028707015.1 Dehalococcoidales bacterium
CCATATAATTTTCAATACCCCAGCTATTATTCACTTGTCCGCCGGTGTTAATGCTAACAAGTAATGTTTTGAGTTGTTTGCGTGCTGTATATACACAGGCAGTAAGTCCCGCTGGTCCACCACCGATTACTATCACATCATACATAGTTTATACCTTTTAATAAGAAATGCTAGCCTGCCTGTTTTGAGAGTAGATTATCCAAAAGTACTTGGTTAAAACCAACCACAACCTCATTATTTATTGTGATAACAGGTACCCCCATTTGCCCTGATTTTTCTATCATCTCGTTGGCTGCATTTCTATCTTCAGCTACATTATGCTCAACAAAAGAAATTCCTTTTTTGGATAGATAATCTTTAGCCCTCTTACAATAGGGGCAGGTTGGCGTCGAATATACAACAACTTTATTTTCAGCCATTAGTTAACCTCCAATTTAGAGTATTTAGCAATTTAAGCTTAAGGATTAATGTGTTCTCCTACTAACGGATTACCGCATGCCGGGCAGGTAGCAACTAGCTGTGTTTGGCAGTTGGGACATAAACCAGGGGCTTTGGCTTGATATCTGCAGTTTGGGCAAACATAATTAATATTATCCATAATGTTAATGCTCCTATTTATTAAGTAGCAAGACTTTAAACCTGAGTAAAGAAGTTGTCAAGATAATATTGGATTTATGATAGTAAGTATGAATAATAAATACGTATTTTGACTGAATAGAATGCTAAAATGGATAATAAGATCTGGTGTTAAGGTGAATGTAAAACTAGAGAAGAGTATTTAGCTGTATCTCATATTATATTGTAGATTTCGCTTTCGTGTTTTCTGATATATTCAAAAGCTACTACATAACCAAAAAAATTATTAGCTATCATAAAATGTGTTAGTTAAACTTCGTTTCTAAGCATATCGTAGAATTGGTCTTTTGCGCCTCTTTCTATCCAAGGATGATGTCCGCAGTTTTCTAATAAGATGAAGCGAAAGTCTTTTATCACGCGAGAAAGAGGTTCTTGAACCCCCTGGTAAAGATGGGGGTCATAATCACCATGTATGGCAAGTACCGGACATTGGATATTTTTACCGAACTCTAAAAGTTTACCGCTGCTCCTTAGATCACTGGCTTGCCGCCATACATTTTGGTAGATGTTGTAATTACATTCCATTAAATTGTTGTCATAGGTTAGAGGGTCATATGAATCAGCTCTGGAAATTAATTGACCCAATTGAGACATGAGTGTGTTTTTATCCGTAATGGCAGGGTTGTTTAAGCTGTCTATCAATGTAAATATTTTCGTGTTTTCTTCTTTACTTAGTCGGGTCAGTCTTGTTTCCATAATGTTTTGAGCGTATTTATCTTCGTAGGCGCCACTCCCAATGAGTATAAGCTTGGCCACAAATGAGGGGTAACGAGCGGCAAAAATAAAGCTGAGCATAGCACCCCAAGAGGAACCAATCAATATAACAGGGAGGTCTGCGCACTCCTTCAGCGTAATAGCAAGCTCTTCAACCTGTCCGTCAATAGATGCTGCGGTTTGTAGTGGTTCCAGAACACCCCTGATTAAAGAGAGTTCTTGAGCAACAGGTGCCATTTCTCCGCTTGCACCTGGTCCGCCATGAATGACTGCCAGATTAAGAGGTTTATTGCCATATTTTCTGATATTTTTCATTGCTATTAATTAACCTTAGCTGATTGCGAGATGGTAGTCTATCACATCGCATAACAAGTATAGTTCTTTATGTTTCGTTAAGTTAAATCTACGTGAGATTTCCTTATCATAAAGCCGATTTTATCATTATACTCCTCTACCTGTCATGAGCTGTTTATCATTATAGAGACTAGCCATACCAAGGAATGAGAAATCGATAGGATGTAAATGGGTAGTAATAGCTGATACTTTTTATCTGATTAACCTTACCTCGTTATCAGTAATGTCATATATTAGATTTTGAATATTACTTTAGTATACTCAAGTGGGATTGTTATTAATCTGTGTTTGTTTTTTTATTTGTATTTTTCTCTTCACCTTTGCTGAAATCCCTAAGTTGTTCAGCAAGAGTTACTAGACGTTTTTGCACCTTGTCATTAATGGTGTTTGCCTTGAATTGGCCATCTTTCAGACGTGTGCCTACTTCTAATCCGGTTAGAACTTTCATTCCTTCATCGATAGTGTTTACCGGATATATGTGGAAATTGCCTGACTTAATCACCTCAACAACCTCTTCTTTAAGCATTAAGTTACTGATATTACTGGCAGGAATAAGTACTCCTTGCTCTCCGTTTAAACCTTTTGCTTTACATACTTCAAAAAAACCTTCAATTTTGTCATTAATCCCGCCAATAGCTTGTATTTCTCCTCTTTGATTAACCGAACCGGTAACAGCAATACCCTGCTTAATTGGTACTTCTGCTAGGCAGGACAAAAGTGCATACAATTCTGTACTGGAGGCGCTGTCTCCATCTATCTCACTATAACTTTGTTCAAATACAAGACGAGCTGACAGAGATAAAGGCATATCCTTTGCGTATTTTTCTGC
>JAQTVP010000094.1:2543-6412 GCA_028707015.1 Dehalococcoidales bacterium
ACCATTTAATATCATGACACCCTTAGTATGAAGGCGACCTCCTAGTTTAGCTTCACGTTCGATGTCTATTAATCCTTCTCTGCCAATACTGGCACTGGCCGTTATTCTGCTGGGTTTACCAAAGGAAAAATCGCCAAGGTCTAATACTGATAAAGCATTTACCTGACCTGTTTTCTCACCATCTGTTTCAATAATAATCATTCCGTTATCTATCATCTCATTAATGCGCTGCTGAATCATGTTGGAACGATACACTTTTTGTTCGATTGCTTTTGTTACATGTTTAGCCGCTATCAGAGATGCTTTATCTTCTTCTGCCCAAAAATTAGCCTCGCGAATAATGTCAGCGATGTCAGCAAATAAGGTGGACAATTTGTTTTGGTCTCCGGCTAACCGTGAACTATTTTCAATAATTTTGGCCAGAGCGTCACTCTGCAAATGTTTTAAATTTTCCTGCACACACATGCGGCAGATAACCTCAGCATAGTCTTTAAGGTTTTTCGTTGTCCTGTCCATACGACTGTCAAAATCAGCTTTAATCTTAAATAATTCCTTAAATTCCAGATCAACCTGCAATAATAGATAGTAAAATGAAGGCTCTCCAATAATCACTACCTTTATTTGTAATGGAATTGCTTCCGGTTTCAGGCTTTTTGTAGCGGTAAAGCCAAGCCGTTCACTTATTTCCTCAATGATTAGCTTTTCATCACGCAGGGTTCTTTTTAATCCATTCCAGGATTGAATGTTAGTAAGGAGATCTTCAATTCTCATAACCAGATAACCACCATTAGCTTTGTGTATGGAGCCACTTTTAATCATGGTAAAGTCAGTATAAGCAGCCCCAAACTGGAATTCTTTCTCAATGCGACCAAAAAGATTATTGAAGGTAGGATTCAGTTCCACAACTACCGGAGCACCTTTTAACTCTGAGTTGTCAACTAAAATATTAACTTCATACTTGCTTAAAGACTGTTTCCAGGTTGTCTCCCGTATTGCTGAGAGGGGGTCTGAATCCGTAGTTTTGGGTTCTGTGGTAAATTGCTTAAAGTTTCCAACAATATCCTGCTCTAATTCATTCAGGAAATCAACTATTTGTGAGAGTAGGTTGTATTTATTTCTAAGCTCCTCGAAAAGATAACTAATTGTATTATTTGCCACTTCACGGTCATTTTTTTCTAATTTTTGGTCAATCGTATTTTCCTCAATTCGTAAGCTCGTTATTTGATCTTTTAATTCCTTGGATAACTCTTCTTGCTTGCTTCTTAATCTTTCCTTTTCTTCGGGACTTAACTTATTATATTCTTCCTCATTCATTGCTTTGCCTGCTAAAGCAGGAAGGAAAGCCAGACCTACTTGTGTAGTGCGTAGTAATAGCCCATTGTCTTCAGCCTTTTTACTGATAGTATTAAAGGTATCTTCTCTTTTTCTGTTAAAGTCTACAGTTATTTCCTCACGGCGTTCACTGTATTCTTTACTAGTAAAGGTTTGAATAAGGCTTCGCTTCGCGCTTTCTATGGTGCGACTAATATCCTTTTTAAAAACTTTCCCCATACCTGCTGGTAGTTCTAATGCCTTGGGGAAATATGAATCTTGAAAGTTATGTACATAACACCAGTCGGGAGGAATTTCCTTTTTTGCTGCCATTGCTTCCAAAAAAGAGGTGATGGCGGTAGTTCTGCCGGTTCCAGACAATCCTGAAACATAAATATTGAATCCGGGTTTTAGGATATTAAGGCCTAAATTTAGTGCACTTAGCGCTCGATCCTGACCAATAATACCTTCCATAGGTATTAACTCATTGGTTGAATTACAGTCGAATGATGATGGGCTACACACTTTCCTTACTTGATCTGCGGATAATTCCTTAGGCATTGCTTCCCTCCTTACTTAAACCTATATACATAATGTTGTAATATAAGGGGTATTATACAGCAAAGGATATTCAATTTCAGCAATATAAGCTATCCAGTTAAATATACATATAATTACGGATGGTATTTTATTAATAATAGTAATCCTGTTGTTAAATCGGATAGAATATAATTAAGTTAATAGCTGGATATGTAATAATTTTGGTTAGAGGAGAATGCTATGGCTAAGAAACTATATCGTAGTCGAACAGATCGTAAGATATGGGGTGTTTGTGGTGGTGTGTCGAAATACTTTGATGTGGATCCTACCATTATCAGGATAATCTTTGTAGCATCCGTATTGTGTGGAACTCTGGGTATCTGGGTTTATATTATTATGGCAATCATTGTTCCCCTGGAAGCTAATGAAGTATAGAGTAGATAACATATCGTTAGAAAAAAATTGACATAATATTAGAAAAGACCAAAAAGGCAAGTAGTGAGTAGCAATAACCAAAACAGTTAGCTAAAGTAATATAGAATAGTATATAATTAAAATCAGCAGAGTAGTAATTATACGTGATCAGTAGAGGTGAAGTGGATACCCCGGTAATTGAAGTAAATAATCTGGTTAAAACTTATGGTCCGGTAACGGCGGTTAATGATATTAGTTTTTCCATTAGAAAAAGCGAAATATTTGGTATGCTGGGGCCAAATGGTGCTGGTAAAACTACTACAGTAGAGATACTTGAAGGTTTACGGCCGGCAGATTCCGGCCGGATATTTGTCTTAAATATGGATGTAGCTAAAGCTTCCAATAAGATAAAACAGAAGATCGGTATCCAGCTTCAGGCTCCATCCTTGCTTCCATTACTTAAAGTTGATGAAATACTGGATACATTTGCCGGCTTATATCAGCATTCTTTATCTGTTGATCAGGTGCTCAGCATTGTGAGTCTGGAAGAAAGCCGTCATGTTTTTGTTAAAAATCTTTCCGGCGGTCAGCAGCAGAGATTATCGGTAGCTATGGCGGTGGTAAATGATCCAGACCTGATTTTCCTTGATGAACCGACAACGGGATTGGATCCGCAGGCAAGGAGAGGATTATGGCATGCCATTGAAAATATGAAAACGCAAGGAAAAACGGTTTTTATTACTACGCATTATATGGAGGAAGCAGAGCGTCTCTGTGATAGGGTGGCTGTTATCGATCATGGTAAGATAATTGCTATGGGAACTCCTGATGAACTAATAGAGCGTAATTTTGAAGAAAAAGCCATTGAATTTGAGTTGGAGAATCAGTTGCCAGAAGAAATATGGATGGAACTTCCCGGAGCTATTCGGGTTGCTGTTGATGGTGATAATGTTGTCTTGTACTCTAATAATATTCCAATACCAATGTCTGCGGTTTTACGTTTAGCTGAAGAAAAAAATTTAACCAGACAATTGAGAGATCTGCATGTTAGAGAGGCTACACTTGAAGATGTATTTCTCAGGATTACGGGGAGAAAAATCAGAGAATGAAGCCTTTTAACAAATTGGTTATTGCGTCATTTAAACAATTTTTCAGAGACAGAACAGCTCTATTTTTTACCTTTGCCTTCCCCCTGTTATTTATGATTATCTTTGGTTTAGTTTTCAGTGGGGATAATGATAATGTTAATTATGATATAGGTTTGGCTAACCAAGATGAATCAGTTATCGGGACAACTTTTTCTGAATCTTTGCAAATGGTGCCAATATTCGAGGTCAGTGAGGGAGTTCTTGATGACAAATTGGCGGAACTTAAAGAGGGGGATATTCAAGCGGTAGTACAAATTCCGGCTAACGTGCAATCTGCCATTAATAGCGGTAATGTTGCTGAGATCATTGTCTATTATGATCCGGCACAAACTACTTCATCGCAGGTGATTTTATCTGTGCTGGATCAGATTGTTAATGAAGCAAATTATATACTTACCCAGCAGCCTGCCGTAATTAAACTTTCAGAGCAATCAATCCAAGTCAATATTTTACGGA
>JAQTVP010000095.1 GCA_028707015.1 Dehalococcoidales bacterium
GGGCTAGTTTAGTTACCGGAATCAGCTTTATTATTGCTGCTATTAGCAAAAGTTTCATGTCAGTACTGGCTTTGGGTATGCTTATTCTTATTATCCTGTTTATTCCAACATTTGGCGTAATGTTCCCTGGGGTGGCTAGTGGTTGGGTAAAAGCTATTCCCTCTTATTATCTGGTAGATACAATTCACCGTGCTTCAAACTTTGGTGTGGGCTGGGGTGATATGTGGTATAACCTGGTGATACTAATGGGGTTTGATCTGGTTCTAACCTGGATTGGTATCGTGGTGCTTAGGAGGAAATACCGATGAGTTTAAAGCATGTAGGTATATTGCTAAGTAACGAGTTATGGCATGGGCCCAAAAACGTTATTTTGATCTGGGCAATTGTTATGCCTCTTATTATCTCTTTCGTATTCTCGTTAATCTTTGGTACTTTATTTAGTGAAACGCCAAAATTGGGTCTGGTAGATGAGGACAATTCACAACTGGTTATTATGAGCGAACAGCTAAGCTCAGTAATTACCAAAGAATATAATAATGTTACTGAAATTAAACAGGCAGTAGAAAATGGTGCTGTAGATGTGGGTATGATCATACCGGCCAATTTTGATAATTTGGTAATCCAGGGCAAAGAAATCGAGATTAAGACATTTATCTGGGGAGAAAGTCTGGCTAAAAACCGTACTATACTGGGAGCAACTATCATTAATTTAGTCCGGGAACTCGTTGGTCAGGAAGCTCCGGTTACGATTGAGCCAATTACTCTGGGTGATGAAGTGAATATACCCTGGAATGACCGCCTGCTGCCGCTTATTGTGCTAATGGCTATGTTTTTAGGTGGACTTTTCCTGCCGGCAACTTCATTAATAAATGAAAAAGAGAAGAAAACTCTTGAAGCATTGGTCGTAACACCGGTAAGTATTGGAGATGTTTTTATAGCTAAAGGTCTGGTGGGTATAATTCTTAGTCTGGTCATGGGTATAATTATTTTAATAATAAACCAGGCTTTTGGGGCAGAGCCGGCATTGCTAATTATGGTATTAGCCCTGGGAGCTGTTATGGCAGCAGAAATTGGGCTCTTGTGCGGTGCTGTATTGAAAAATATCACTACTCTTTTTGCTGTTTGGAAGTCCGGTGGTATCCTGCTGTTTGGTCCGGCCATAATATATATGTTTCCACAGATTCCGCAGTGGATTGCTAAAATATTCCCTACCTATTATATTTTGCAGCCAATCATAACCATTAGCCAAGGTGGGGGAGACTGGGCAAGTATTGCCACCAGTGTTTTTGTTTTGATTGGCCTGGATGTAATTCTAATTGGTGTAATCATGATTACACTGAAGAAGATGAGGCAGTTTGCTGTATAGTCAGGATTGAGTAATATACAAATAGGGATTACGTGTGTATTCATTGCGCCAGTATTTTTACCCGGAATAACCTGATTATCCAAGGGAAACGCTAGAGTTTACGGTCTATTAGAAATCTTATTTTAAAATAAATAACTTGTATATCATCCAGAAATGCTAACACTTGGGTTATTCCAGCTTGGGTTTAATATTAAATAAAGATTATTAGCTGTCAATACCTGGAACGGGGAAACGGGAACATATCTGGCTAACTTCTTGACTCACTTGCTGTTGAATACTTGTGTTATTAATATTTTTTATTATCTTTACAATTAATGAGGCAATTTGCTTCATTTCATCTTTACCAAAACCGCGTGATGTTACTGCCGGTGTGCCAAGTCTGATACCGGTGGTTGTTCTGGGTGAGAAGCTGCTGGCAAATGGGATAGTGTTTCGGTTAATTACGATACCTGTCTTGCCCAGAGTCTCCTCAGCGTCCTTGCCGCTAACTCCTATTTCAGTAAGGTCTACCAGTATCAGGTGGTTATCTGTACCATCCGATATTAAACGCATTCCTAATTGCTTGAGCTCGGTAGCGAGAGTAAGGGCATTATCCAGTATTGCCCGCTGATAGTCCGTAAAGGCGGGTTGCATTACTTCATGAAAAGCAACTGCTTTGGCAGCAATAACATGCATAAGGGGACCACCTTGCATCTGGGGGAAGACACCTGAATTTATCGCTGAAGCTAGTTCACTGCGGCATAGAATAAAGCCGCCCCGCGGTCCGCGTAATGTCTTGTGGGTAGTTGATGTTATTACATCAGCATATGGTACCGGGCTGGGATGCAGCCCAACAGCTATCAAGCCGGCAATATGAGCCATATCAATCATAAGTTTGGCTCCTACCAGGTCAGCAATGTAGCGTAAACGTTCAAAATCAATAACTCTGGGATAAGCACTGGCTCCGGCCACAATTAATTTGGGTTTGTGCTGCAGGGTTAAGTTCTCCAGTTCTTGATAGTCAATTCTTTCTGTCTCGCGGCTGACGCCATAGGCAATAAAATTATAGGATTTACCGGAGAAACTTGCTTTGGAACCGTGAGTAAGATGACCACCGTGAGACAGGCTCATACCCATAACCGTGTCACCATAGTTGAGCAAAGCATAATAGGCTGCCATATTAGCCTGGGCACCACTATGCGGTTGTACATTAGCATGTTCAGCATGGAAAATTTCTTTAGCTCGTTCAATAGCTAGACTTTCAATTGTATCCATATTTTCACAGCCGCCGTAGTAGCGCTGTCCAGGATAACCTTCGGCATATTTATTAGTTAAAAATGACCCCTGAGCTTCAAGCACAGCTCTACTGGCGTAGTTTTCAGAGGCGATGAGGTTTATGGTCTCTTTTTGGCGTTTTCTTTCTATATCAAGGGCATTACTTATTTCCGGGTCAGTTTGGCTTAAAAAACTCATATTTATTTCCTTTCTTGGGATAAGGTGAATGCTAAATGTAGTCTACAACTGTGAGCCTGTACTGTCAACAATCACTTAATTGACTTTACATATTGTGCGTGTTATCATAATTAGTAGTATATTATTTTTAAATATTAAATTTTAATTTAATAGGACAAAATGTCGGCACTAAATAAGCTTAATGAAGAAATAGCACTTTGCCAAAGTTGTGAACTGGCGAAATATAGAACGAAAGTGGTACCCGGTGAGGGAGTAGAGGATGCTGATTTGCTATTTGTTGGTGAAGCCCCGGGTTATCATGAAGACCAGCAAGGGCGTCCTTTTGTGGGAGCAGCGGGGTCATATCTGGACAAGCTGCTGGCATCTATCAATTTGAATCGTAAACAGGTCTATATTGCTAATGTGATAAAATGCCGGCCGGCAAAAAACCGTGATCCTTTACCAGTAGAAATACAAAACTGTCGTCATTGGCTGGAAAAACAGATTAAATTAATTAATCCCAAGATGATTGTAACACTCGGCCGCTATTCGATGGCAATGTTTTTTCCTAGTAAAATTATAAGTAAAATACATGGTACTTCTCAGAAAAAAGATGGCATAGTATATTTTGCCATGTATCATCCGGCGGCAGCTCTTCATCAGCAGCGCCTGCGTACAGTAATAGAAGCTGATATGCTTAAAATTCCATTATTGCTGGCTCAGATGGAGGATATAGCTAAAGCCGAACAACAGCCACAACAATTAAGTATGTTTGGGGATTAAAATATGCCTACACGTAAATTAAAAATAATACCTCTCGGCGGACTGGGCGAAATCGGTAAAAATATGATGGTGATGGAATATGAAAATGACATCCTCATTATTGATGCCGGGCTTATGTTCCCCGAAGAAGAAATGCTGGGTATTGATCTGGTAATTCCTGATATTAGCTATCTGCTGGAGAGACGCGAAAAAATCAGGGGTATAGTTATTACCCATGGTCATGAGGATCATATTGGGGCTTTACCTTACTTATTACCTCAGCTTAATGTTCCTGTATATTCTACGAAACTAACTAATGGTCTCATTTCAGTTAAGCTGAAAGAGCGAAAAGCTCTGGTTGGAGCTGAACTTAATATTGTATCACCGGGAGATACGATTACTCTGGGTAAATTTAAGGTAGAATTTTTCCCAGTTTGTCATAGTATTCCGGATGCAGCCGGACTAATTATTCATACTCCAGTAGGTATTGTAGTTCACAGCGGAGATTTTAAACTTGATTATACGCCGGTTGTTGGTAAATCTACAGATTTGTCACGGCTGGCTCAGTTAGGAGCACAAGGAGTTTTATTACTTCTTTCTGATTCTACCTATGCTGAACTGCCTGGTTATACTCCCTCCGAAAGGGTGATTGGTGAAGCTTTGGATAATACTATGGCTAATGCCCCGGGCAGGGTAATTGTACCCACTTTTTCTTCTCTGGTATCGCGTATTCAGCAGGTTATTGATTCGGCAGCAAAATACCAGCGTCGTATTTTTATTGTTGGGCGCAGTATGAGTGATACGGCGCGTATGGCGCAAAGGCTGGGTTATCTTAAAGCTCCTGATGGTATCCTGTGTCGGCTAGACGAGCTTAAAAACGTTCCCCGTAATAAAGTAGTATTTATTACTACCGGTAGTCAGGGAGAACCTACTTCGGCTCTGGTCCGAATTGCCAATCGGGACCACCGTCATGTTCGCATTAATCGTAAAGATACGGTAATAATTTCAGCAACGCCGGTTCCGGGTAATGAATCATTAGTTGCCAGAACTATAGATAGCTTATTCAAACAAGGCGCTGAAGTATTGTATAGAGAGGTAGCTCAGGTTCATGTTCACGGGCATGGTAGTCAAGAAGAGTTGAAATTACTGTTAAATCTGGTAAAACCTAAGTTCTTTATGCCTATTCATGGTGAGTATCGCCATTTAAATCTGCATGCTAAATTAGCCCAGTCAATCGGCATGACTAAAGAAAACATCTTCGTGCAAGAAGATGGCGATATTCTTGAGCTTAATTCGCAGGCAGCTAAGATAACTGGTAAGATTACTTCAGGTAATGTATATGTGGATGGTATGAGTGTTGGTGATATTGGCAGTGTTGTTTTGCGCAATCGGAGAATGCTGGCCAGAGATGGAATAGTAGTTGTGATTATTACTGTTAATAGACAAACAGGTAAATTAATAGGACGTCCTGATATTGTATCAAGAGGTTTTGTCGATACCAGGGAATCAAAAGATATGCTTGATAATAGTTGTGATGTAGTGGCCCAAGTCTTGGACCATAGTGGCAACCGTACTGTCGAATGGAGTTTCACTAACACAAAAGTTAGAGATTCATTAAATAAATATTATTATGAGCAAACTAAACGCCGCCCCATGATTCTTCCCTTTATGGTAAAGGTGTAAACTATTATTACCAGAGGGTATTATGTTTAAAAGGAAATCTAAGACAGGGAAAAATGCTAGAGGTAATGATAATAAATCTACCAGACCCAAGAAAAAATCATTCCTGAGAGGTCTTTTCCATTTTATCTCATTACCGTGGATTCGGCGATTTATATTAGTAGTGATCATTGCTGCTATCTTGTTCTGGCAGTGGTCAAGATTAGTTTCATGGACAGGTGGCATTAGAGATGATGTTGTAGACCTGTTTGGCTGGGGTTTGATCCTGTTGATTATAGCTGTTTTTGTTATAGTGGGGATGATATGGCGGCGGCGGTTATCAGATCTAGCTTATCGCTGGAAGCTCCATCTGTGGAATTTATGGCTAGGTATTATTGCTTTCTTTATGGCTTCATGGGGAATATTGGCGCTTTATGATATGGGAGGTAGCTTCGGGAAATATTTTATTGCCAATGATAAAGGATTTGTTGGTTTTCTATGTGTAATAGGGCTGGTTATAGCTGGTGTAGTGTTAATAATTCCTCGGGTTTGTTCTAATCTTTTCATGAAGTTTGTTGAATGGATAATAAAACAGCTTAAAATACAATTAGGAAGATTAAGATGGAAATCTACTCCGGGAAAAATCACCAGACCTATATTAACTCCACAGCAATCGGTTGAGACTACTCAACTGGTAGAGCCGATAGTGTTAAAAAAAGAATCCTTGAAACAGGCAGAAAAATTACCCCTCGAACCACAAAGTGAATTACGCCAGGTAGCTCAGGAAGTATGGAAGAAATATGGCGAAGCACCGGGATTACTTGTTATCGATGGCTGGAGTCTGCCACCGATTGATATTTTGGATAATACAGTTGAGATTCATTTTGGAGAAGGAGATAATGTGCAAAGAGCCAAGCTTATTGAGGAAGCTTTGGCTAGCTATGGCGTTGAGGGGAAAGTAGTGCAGATAAATGCCGGTCCGACTGTTACCCAGTTTGGTGTCGAACCGGGTTGGGACAGAAAGATGAAGGAAACGAAGGAAAGAGATAGGGACGGTAATATCCAGATAAAATCAAAGGAAATATCTAAAACCAGAGTGAAAGTGGATCGGATTACTTCACTGGGTAATGACCTGGCGCTGGCTCTGGCTGCGCCCAGTATCAGAATCGAAGCCCCGGTCCCGGGCAAATCGG
>JAQTVP010000096.1 GCA_028707015.1 Dehalococcoidales bacterium
ATGCTATGCAACTTATTGACGGTACACTTGTGCAAGTTGACGGATTTACAGGAGAGGTAAAAATCATAAACGAGAACAAAAACACTAATCGGTATAAAGTACAGAATAAAATAAATCCGGAATCTGTAATACGCTGAACTCTATGCCTGGATTAATATGAAATCATGCTTCCTATCTGCTAATACTCTATATCAAATTAGCTTAATAGCAGAATATCTGCTGTTTTAAACTATTTTTCATCACTTAAGTACATTTATGCACAAAATCACCAGCTTGCTATTATTAAATATCTTTAGCATCTTTAGCAAGACTCTCCAGAATACCAAGTATACCGATAACAGCACGCTGCACTTGGACTGGCTCTCGTGCTAATGTATTAGCCACAAAAGTGTCCAGCCCTTTCTTCTGCAAATCCTTAGGGTCTTCAATATCAAGAAATTGCTTGTTGGACAGATAACCAGCTAATGTGAATAACTCACTTTCTTCAAAACCCAGAGGCATAGCAATCTTTCGCAAAATTTTAGCTGATGGGAAACGTTCCCCTTTCTCTATCCGAGCCAGATGGGATGAGGACACTCCAGTACTGGCACCAAGCTGACATAGTGTCAATTCTGCATAAAGCCTTTGTTGCCTAAGCATCTTACCCAGTTCTGCATTATTATTTCTCATTTCTCTATCGTTTTCCTTTTCATTTCCCGTATAGCCACACCCAAAAAGAAAAAGCCCAGCAAAGTTAAGACAACAGCTATTCCAAATTCCACAATTACACAAAATGTGTTAGGTTCACAAAAAGTAACCTTACCTTTTTGCCATATATTAAAAAAGACATATGCCCATGTTCCTCCACAGTGAATTAGGGAAATGGATACTACAGCTAATCCAATGTATATCATCATCTATCTAATATCTAAAAAGTTAATATGGTCTCCGGCGAACAAATATAAATATTATCAATCCAAATATTACTATTGCCCCACCAGTAATCCCGGCAACCATCAGCCAATTAGTCTCTGATGGTTCCGCTGTAATTACTTCTTCCTTTTCCGCTTCTTCTGCTGCAGGAGGTGCTATCACTTCTTCCTTTTCCGCTTCTTCTGCTGCAGGAGGCGTTATAACCTCTCCTGACTCCACTGGTTTAACCGCACCAATAATGGCAAACTCTGTAAAATGAGAAACAGAGGCGGTGACAGTGTTATTATCAGTATTAACTATACATTCCAGTTCTATCCATTCTCTGGTTACTTCATCATAATAGGCTAAAGTCAGATCTGCTTCGGATACTCCTTCGGGTAAAGTGTTCGGGTCATAGCTGTAAACCATAGTTATTGGCGGGCTAAAGGTTGCTCTGGCAGGTCCGAAATTATAAGTCAGGCCGATAATATGTGATTCTTCAGGAGGCGGTGGCGGACTGGTATCTACTTCTGATGTCAGTACGGTTATTGGTTCGCCCTTTTCATCAAGAGCAATAGTACCCTCAGGAATAGTTAAGGTTAGCATCCCATCCGCAGAAGTAGCCTGTATTGTTTCCTCTATTTTGCCATCAGCGCTAATTGGCAGGCTTTCCTTTGTACCAAAAAGGTTTACCACTACTTCAGGTGTTAGCGATGGTCCTGCACTAACGATTAAGGACAAGTCAAGTTCTGTAGTTTCACCGCTGTCAAAGAGATAGCTCTGAGTGGCAGCTAAACCATTTACATAGAATGTTATCGTTGCTGCCTCTTCAATATCTCCTTTGACAATAAGCTTCGTTCCCAGCGGGTCGCTGCTGCCGTATTTACCTTGCTCGGTACTAATAATGGGATTATAGGTTCCGGTAATAATTCCCTCAGCCACAGCCTCAACCAAAGTACCTATTGGCGCCGCGCTGCCGTTTATGGTTACACTGCCATAAAAAGCGTGCGGCAGCGGCGGCATATCAGCGGCAAATACCGGTATGGTACCAAGTATCAGTATTAGCGACATAACTATAAAGATGGTCAGCTTTCTCATAGCTTATCTCCTGTTAATAAGGGGGAGCTCCAAATAGAGCCCCCCCTGTTAAATCATTATCTTGTTTACGGTAAGTATTCACCGGCATACAGGTATGATTCCTCTGCACTATAGTAAATATTTAAGATACTTCCACTAAGGCTATCGTAGATACCAGATACTACACCACAGCACAAAGTCTCCCAGTTAAACTCCTTATAGTTCCACTGTATCGAGCCATCAGGGAAGAGCCAGAGCTGAAAGTAGTTCAGATTGGATTCCAAATCACAACATACTGATGTCACCCAGTGAATTATGACCTTATCACTAATAGCATCATATTCCACCGCATAGTAGCCGTCTCCTGTTACCAGATCGTCGCACCAGGCAACAATGAAATCAGCAGTAGGATAGTCATCTTTAAATTCCCACATGGTTCCATAATCGCAACAGTTTTCGGCAGTTTCTCCGGATTCCAGCAGTTCAATGTAACCTTCTGCACTCACCTCTATGTCAGTTATATCTTTACCGGTAAAGGGGAATGTCCAAGGCAATGTATAGGTGAATGAATAATCACTACCGTCATCAGTTACGTAGTAAGCACTTGATGGAGTTACCTCATACCAGTCAAAGGTAACAGACCATAGTCCTGCTGCCAGTAGTGGGACGCCGGATAAAGACCGCGGGGTAAAGCTGAAGCCGGCCAGCGTATCGGGACCATTTTCCATGAAAACCCAGTAGCCATAGGTGGGTAACATTACAGTAGGGGCACCAGCACGGATAAAGTTCCACGCAGGCTGAGCCAGCGGCGGACTGACTACCATGCTGTAGCCGGTAATATCACCAGTTACCATATACAGTGATGTCAGTGCACTGTTGGTAGGCATGGAATCAAGTGAGGCTAAACCAACCAGGTTCCACCCCTGATATATCTCTTTAGTTGGTGTTGAGGGGTCTGAACCGTAAAGAATAGCAGCGGTATCGGGAGCGGCCATCCTTACGTAGATAGCATCACACGGTTTAAGCGCATAATCAGCATCTTCACCGATGAGCGGCAACCAGTCCTGTGTGGCGCCATCAAAAGCATAAGCGGGGCTGGTAGCATGGATATTGAGTCCATCACCAAGGGCGACATACTCATCCCATGTGTCACAGCCAGCATCAAGGGCAATTGGCGTGGAGAATTTGTTCCAGCCGGTAATCAGAGAAACCGTTGGTTCTCCAAAGTAGGCAATGTTATCATCAAGCGCTGTCTGGAAATCTCTGGTCAGCCACGGTATATAGCTAACATCAGCGCTAACCATATCACCTGTACCGCCGGGGTTAGTTGCTTCACATTCGGGGCCACTGATATCCCCCCAGAAGTTCTTGATAGCGCCAAGTGAATTAGCGGTATCAGCATTTTCAACTCCGTAGGTAGTATTACCTATAAAATTGTTGTATTTTACAGTTACTCCGTTAGCGGAGTCATATATTTTTACACCAACATCATTTGCCGTTAATGTATTTTCTTCAATAGTGACATTGGTTAATGTCTGTCCCGCGGCTCCAGTACGTATACCCTGGGCAAAATTCTCAATAGTATTACCGGTAATAGTTATTGCAGCCTGTGTTTCTAAAAGACCATTTCGAGCCATTATGCCCGACAAGACTATACTGGTAACATCAGTTGAGATACTATTACCACTGATAATGGTATTGGAACGTTCGGTGGTAATACCGCGTACTATATAGCCACTAAAGGTATTATCCGCTATGGTAATAGGACCAGTACCTTCATCCGGATTAATGTACATGGCTTCAAAGCCATTATCACCAGAGCCAAGATGGGTAAAGGTATTACCATGAATATTGAGGCCAGAAATATCCACACCGGGTACAGCAGCTTTACTATAAGTCTGCAACCCCTGAGAAACATCATTTAAAACATCATCATCGGTATTAGTGATTTCAAAAGCATTGCCAGATATTTCAACATCGCTGGCACCAATAATCATCCCGCTGGAATAGTAACCAGCTACGGGATCAGGACCCTGAATGGCAAAACCGCTAATCGCTGCTCCCTGAGCCAGAATCTCAATGTTAGCGGCGACAACTGGCCAGGAAGTGGAGATTGTCATGGCCACGCCCTTGATGGTAGCGCCAGCTGCGCCAACCAGATTAAGATTATCTTTACCAGCCGGAATATTAATGTCTTCGGAATAAGTTCCGGCAGTTACGTTAACCATATCACCGGCTGATGCCGCATCAATAGCGTCTTGTATGCAGCCATAATAGACCGCGCCGTTTATAGTAATGTCATCAACATAGGCTTCGCTGTTGACGACCCAGTTATCCAGCTCTATTTCCAAGGCAGTAACAAAAGTATCGCCATCAACAGATACATCTACAGTACCGGCTTTCCATTCTGCTAGTGTGCCATAGATGAAGTTTTCACTGCCAGCGCCAGTAAGCGGTCCGGGCGGGCCGGAACTAAGCCAGGCATTAGCGGTATCATCTATAACGATGGGGCCTTCGCCATCATCACTAAAAGTTTGGTACCAAGCACCGGTCAATGCACCGTAAGTTGGCCAACCGCTTGCACAATGCACCTCGGCATTATATGCATATTCAAAGACCAGAGCATCATCGGCGGTGCCGTCACCATTAGTATCCACTTTTACATCAACGTGCGGCGGATACCCGACAACCAGATACTCCTGCCAGGAGATCGAAGAAAGAGAGCTCAGGGTTGTTCCTGAAGGCATATTGACAACAATTCTGGCTTCGTCTCCTGCTGCAACAGCTCCCGTATCCAGATGAGCCGAGTAGCTCCCGGTACTGGCTTGTGCTGTGGACCACTCGGCAGTAGAATCCACATTTTTAGTGGTCAGTTCCAATGGATAGACATTAAATGTCACCGGTACTGCCGCTACCGGTGTTACTGTCACCAGACTGAAGCTCAGCACCAGTATCAGAGTTAACATTATACTGATTATTTTCTTTTTCAACCTTTACCTCCTCAAATCATTGAGGTATTATTTTTATTGAGTTTTGTTTTCTCCGTATCACCTCCTCTTAAAAATCGGAGCTTTATTATAGATATCATTAAATCCAGATATCCTTTCCAGCATTGAGGTTCATAGTAACAAGCACGCGAATATTTAGAGGTAACACTATAGTGCTCACATTGCTCACCAAGACATAAACTCACTATCTTTTAGTCCCTTTCAATGTATCAGTAAACGCCTTACTATCTAACAATTGTATTCAGTAGTTCTTCACTCTTACCGTTACGTGGTGTTAATGGTGTTTTTTCATCTGAGAACATAATCAGCAGTTTATTGCGTATATCTATCAGGTGATAAAAATATTTTGTATTACAAAAACCCTTCTTTTTTCTGGCTTCGCTTAACCTGTCCACTTCTGCACTTATCAAATCTATCAGCGTTTTAGTATCATCTCTCTTTAAATACAATGTTTCCGCCCTCAGTAAATGTTTCCATAACTTTCTTTAACGTACAGTTTATGTACTTTAGCGGACATTATAGTTTGCCATATGGCGAATGTCAATACCTTCAATTTAATCTTTGATAAATTGGGGAATATAGTATACAGTTTTATAAAATTTGACAAAATTTTATCACTAAAATATAATTTTCACGTGAGCACAAATGAAGTTCCTATGGTGACATTTCTCAAAAAGCTAATGGAGCGGCGCAAACGACTACCAAGTCAAATGGCAGCTGATTTAGGTATTAGCCACGCTACTATCAGCCGATGGCTTTCCGGCGATGATATCCCTAACATCAAATCCTGCCGAAAACTAGCTGAATACGGCGGTGTGCCTCTGCAGAAAATTCTTTCTGTTGTTGGGCATATCCCTACCATAGTTGAAGAGGAGCCAAATCTTTGGCCCGAGTTCCGTGAGTATGCCCAGCATAAGTATCCTAATGAGCTAGATGAAGACCTGATTACCATGATTGAGGACTTAATTGAGCGACGCAGGGAGAGAAAATACAAATACCGAACCGATTCCTGATTGGGAAGAAGAGCTGTGGTCTTTAATAAGTAGTGGTGATGGAATCAGATGTCCTTTGCATAACAGTTGTAAAGCTGCAGGGGATGGTAAATTGTGTTTCATTGAAAATATAGTCTTGTCCAACGGATTATATGGCATTCATTCTGTTGACAGTTCTGATATTAAGGGGAATGAAATACAATTTTTTCTCAACCGATTTGAGCCTCAACGCCCAATTAAATTATGTCAGGGAAATATATTTAACCTGGTTGAAAATTTAGCAAACAAATATCTCAATAAAGTAGAATTAAAACAACCTCCGATAGCAACAGAGATTATCACACAATTTGACATTGACCCCCCTGTATAAATACGTTTAGTACCACTGAAAGCGTATCATGGAGCTGTCTGGCATCTGGAAGACGGA
>JAQTVP010000097.1 GCA_028707015.1 Dehalococcoidales bacterium
TACCAGATTGCTACTGTATGATTTTTGTATTTTGCGTATTTCTATTGTATTAGAGTCTATTACGTTCTGCATATTGATTTTTAATATAACCTGTTATTTTTGGTACATAAAGTACGCGTGAGAGGAGCTTCAAGACCTTTTACTGTGCTCAGATTATTTGCGAAAGTATAGTTGTATGTATGATCTAGTTATTTGAAGTTTATTTCTAATTGCTGACCATATTCCTCATCGCTGAGCGGTTTGCAATACTCAATATTATTATTATTTATGACTAGTATATATGCCTTTTTGCATTTCCAGCAACGAAAAAGACCGTCATAGTTTGACTCGGCCAGGGATAATTTGGTTTCAGCGTTACAGTTTGGACATATAACTTTTATTATCATAATTGCACCTGGCGTTTACTGGTATTTACCTGATTTATATTTATTTCCATCCTATATGTGGCGAATGGTATTGTCAATAGTAAGCATTATATAGTACATATCATAGTTGGGAAAAGTGAAAGACAATCTGTATTGTTTTTTACAAAGTGTGTTTATTTATTGACAGGTTAAGGAGTAAATAATTAACTAACTAAGGTAGCCAATAAACTATATAATCTAGTCCAGAGGCTACCTTTTTCCGTAAATGCTATCTTTTATTATTAATGATGTTAGTTGCTTAGATAGTGCTGCCTATTCTATAACCGTCACGAGTTGCCTCTCCAACCCGGCGCGCCTGCATAGAATCACCGGCAAGATATACTTCTTTGACTTTATTCTTTAACTCTTCATAAAGCTTGGTATCAGCAATCATTCCTAATGCTAATATTACTTTATCACCCTTTATTGTAATTATTTCTTTATTATTATTAATGGCGGTAACACCCTCATCGGTGATGGCGATAATTTTCATATTGGTTACCGCTTCTACGCCGATATCCATAAGCTGAGCAATAAGCGTCCCTCGAGTTGCCATTACTTCAGTGGCTAGTTCCGGTAGTGCTTCTACTATAGTCACTTTTTTGCCTTGTTTTGCCAGATGTAGAGCTACCTCACAGCCGGTGAAACCACCTCCAGCGATAATAGTTTTTTCTCCCGGTTGGGCTTTACCCAATAGTACATCAATTGCAGTAACGACATTGGCCCCATCGATGCCTGGTATTGCTGGTTTGTAAATAGTGGAACCGGTAGCTACAACTAGCGCATCCGGTTTAGCAGCTGAAACAACCTCTGCTGCAACCTCTTTGCCCAGTTCTATTTTAACTCCCAGCTTTTTAACTTCTCTCTCCTGCCAGTCTTTGTAGTTCCTGAGGTCTTCTTTAAACACGGGAACTGTGGCTTCAATTAAATGACCACCCAGCTCTTTTTGTTTTTCATATACAGTAACGTCGTGTCCTCTTATGGCTGCTATTCTAGCTGCCTCTAACCCGGCCACACCACCACCGATAATTAATACTTTCTTCTTCTTAATCGGAGGGGTCAGACGGTAACTTTCTAAGCCACATTCTGCATTAACAGTACACCTTACTCCTGTTCTATTGCCGGAACATTTTTCAGCGCATCTAATGCAGGGTCGAATGCTTTCTGGTTCACCTCTTATTAATTTATTAACTATTTCGGGATCTGCCAGTAATCCTCTGCCGATGGCAATAAAATCTGCTTTTCCTTCGTTCAGCGCTTCTTCTCCCATATCAGGGGTTATAGCGCCGACTGCAATAACCGGTATATTTACTACTTCTTTAACTGCAGCAGCATGTTTTATTATCTGCCCACGTGGTTGATACATTGATGAGCCAACCAGTCGGCGGACGCGCGGGTTTGCTGCGGATTCACCGGTACCAGCCGAAACATCTATGGCATCTATTCCGATGGCCTCCATTTTTTGGGCAATTTTCTTGCAGTCCTCTAATTCTATTCCGTTTGGAACAAGATCTTCGGCATTCAATCTGATAATTAAAGGGAAATTATTCCCAACTAATTGCCTTGTTCTCTGAACTATCTCAATAATAATGGTCATTCTGCCATCAAGGTCCCCGCCATATTTATCAGTTCGGCGATTTGTGTTGGCAGCAAGGAATTGACCTAGCATATAGCCGTGAGCAGCGTGTAGTTCTGCTCCATCAAAACCAGCCATTTGTACTCTTGCTGTTGCCCGGGCGAAGTCTTCTACCAGCTGGCCAACTTCTTCAGTGGTTAATTCTTTTGGTGCTATATTTATTCCTGGCAGTGGAACGGCTGATGGAGCAACGGCGGGATGCTCCGGGGTTGCCATTCTAGCGGACTGCCGCCCACCATGGAAAAGCTGTACTACTATTTTACTGCCCCATTCCTGTACAGCATCTGCTAGATTGGATAGGCCGTTTAAGCACTTATCATCATGTGCCCCGATTCCGCATGGCCAGCCTTTGCCGGCTAAATTAACATAGGTGCCTTCAACTATAAGAAGTCCCACGCCTCCTTTGGCTCGCGCTGCATAATGATCAATAAGTTTAGGCGTAACATATCCATCTGGTGTGCCATATGCTCTGGCCATGGGGGGCATAACAATTCTATTTGGGACTGTCATTGTCCCTATTGCCTTTGGGCTTAATAACTTTTCGTAGCCTTTTGTCATGTTTATTCTCCTTTTACATAATATTTTATCGTTCAGCACTATGGTTTTCGGTACTATAGTTACATTGTATATATAGTGGTTTAGAAATATATTGATATAGGTATTACCTGATTCCAAGAAAAGATTATTAAATTAATTAAGTTTACTACATTTTCTTTGTTTATACTTTAAATAGCTGCCTTCATTCTGTCAAGAATACTAGTACATTCTATGTTAATTCATTACCTGTATTATTGAATATTTTAAACGGACTTTCGCTTTTATTGTTTAGTGATTACATTTTGGTTTGTTATCTGTAAGCCTAATGGTGTATGATAACCGAATTGTGAACAACTCTAATTTAAGCATTAGTAAAAATAGTAACTATCATCTAATATTTAGTTTGTTGTGATCTTTAACTGCTTTTAATCAGTCTGTAAATACACGAATTTGAAGGAGAAGGCAATGAATAATTCAATTCGTATTGATAGAGATATTCCCTTGGTTATACGGGATGGTGTGGTGCTGAGAGCTGATGTTTACCGGCCGGATGATAATAATAAGCATCCTGCTATAGTAACTCGTACTCCTTATAATAAAACCCTTTCCGGTAATGGTGATTATCTTTCAGCGGTACATGCTGCCTTTGCCGGATATGCTTTTGTTATTCAAGATACCAGAGGAAGATTTGCTTCAGAAGGTGAATTTATACCGATGATGCCTGAAGGTCTGGATGGCTATGATACCATTGAAGCAGTGGCAGCGGAATCATGGTGTGACGGTAATGTTGGCATGGCAGGCAGTTCTTACCTTGGGCGTCTGCAGTGGCAAACCGCAGTAGAAGCTCCGCCTCACTTGAAAGCTATTGCGCCTTCCATTGCTAATGCCGGGCCAATAAGCGATACCAGAATTAACGGGCCAGCGGATCTGGAGCAGTCGATAAGCTGGTTCGCAACCATGGCTGTTGATATGGTTAATAAATTAGAAAAGCAGGGACAAGACGTTTCTCGAATGAGGGAAATGCTTACCTGGGCTCAATTTAATGTTGGTGAAGTGTGTAATTATCTGCCGCTAAACAATATCCCGTATTTCCAGGTGGAGAGTTTATCTAATGTTTTTAAGGCTCGTCTGGGAGATGGTGACTGGGCTAATATTAGTTCAAAAGAAGACCTTTACTGGCATTTTAATAAGATAAAAGTTCCATGTTTTCACTCTGGTGGCTGGTATGATATCTTTACTGGGAGCTTGTTTACAGGCTTTATTAAAATGCGTGAGCAGGGTGGCTCCGAACAAGCCCGTGAAGGGCAATATCTCCTGTGCGGACCCTGGGTTCACGGGCGTGGTTTACTGGCTTATGCTGGCGGTCTTCATTTTGGTCCTGTGAGTAGTGGCGTCGCTGCTTTAGTTATGGAGCGGCACATAGCTTTCTTTGATAAATATTTGCGGGGGATAGAGTCTGGTCCTGAGCTGCGACCTGTTCGTTATTTTGTAATGGGCATAAATAGATGGCGAGATGCTGATGCCTGGCCTTTACCCCAAACTGAGTGGCAGCGTTTTTTCTTGCATAGTAAAGGGCGGTCAAATACTTCAGCCGGTGATGGTCTGCTAAGTAGAGAGTCTCCCGGAGCAGAACCGCCGGATATTTATGTTTATGACCCTAGATTTCCGGTCAGGACTCTGGGAGGGCGAATTCTACCCAGTGGCAGTCTGGTTCCAGGTCCGTTCAATCAGAATCCGGTTGAAAAGCGCAGTGATGTATTGTGTTATACCAGTCCGGAGCTGAAAGAAAATTTTGAGGTTACTGGACCTTTAGTGGTGCATCTTTTTGCGTCAACTTCAGCAAGAGACACTGATTTTACAGTGAAATTAATTGATGTCTATCCCGATGGTTCAGCTTTTAATGTGTCTGAAGGTTGTATCAGATCTCGCTATCGTAAATCTGTCCTGCAACCCGAGTTAATAAATCCGGGAGAAGTTTATGAATATCTGATTGATATGGCAGCTACGAGTATAGTATTTCGAAGAAGCCATCATATCCGGATAGATATTACCAGTAGTAATTTCCCCAGGATTGATCGTAATATGAATACCGGTAATCCATCCGGTGAAGATACTGAAGGTGTGCCGGCACTCCAGACTATCTATCATCAGTCAGAATATTCTTCATATATTGACTTACCCGTAATACCGGATGGAAGTAGTTAAAAATTAATGAATTACAGGCAAATAAGTTAATAAATAATTATATATTTTACATAAAAATTTCTGTTATTTATAAAATGCTATTTGCGGAGGCATAAATATGACTTTATTGATGTTTGCTGTATGGGGTGATAGAATTTCGCTAATTTACCAGTAATATATTAATTAGAATTAGCTAAGGAGTGATTCATTTTGGAAATAAAGATAGAAGCATATTCCAGTACAATGGGAAATATAGTACCTGAAAATACGGTAGCGGAGCAAGTGGCTACTGGTTTTGGTTTCACTGAGGGGCCTGTATGGTGCAGGGATCACCTTCTCTTTAGTGATATACCGCAAAATCGTATTGTCCGCTGGCAGATGCGTGGGGCAGGGCCAGAGGTAGTGACTTTTCGTAATCCCAGCGGTAACTCAAACGGTTTGACTCTGGATAAAAGCGGGCGGCTTATTGCCTGTGAACATAGTACCAGACGGATAACTCGTACAGAACTAGATGGCTCTATATCGGTACTGGCTGAACGATATAAGGGGCATAGACTGAATAGTCCAAATGATGTGGTAGCTCGGTCTGATGGTAGCATTTATTTTACGGATCCACCTTATGGATTGCAAAACTTCGATGTTGGTAAGGAATTATCTTTTAATGGAGTGTACCGGATTGATCCTGATGGTAAACTCGTTTTATTGGCAGATGATTTTGATCGGCCAAATGGATTAGCCTTTTCGCCAGACGAAAATATACTTTATATCAATGACACCTCTAGAGGTCATATCCGAGCTTTTGATGTTAGTAAGGATGGGAGCCTGAATAATGGGAGAATTTTTATTGAGATGCAATTAACCGAACCGGGGGCGCCGGACGGCATGAAAGTGGACCAACAGGGTAATATATATTGTACTGGTCCTGGCGGTTTTTGGATTATAAATTCCAGTGGTCAAAGTTTAGGGCGTATTATATTTCCTGAGTTGCCGGCTAATTTTGCCTGGGGAGATATGGACTGTAAAACACTGTATATCACTGCCCGTACCAGTATTTATCGTTTAAGGCTAGTTGTACCGGGAATTGCGGTTTATTAATATCGTATATAGAGATATATCTCGATGATAAATGATTAAAAAACACGGTTAATAAAATTTATAAATAGTTAATTGAAAAGGAGTCGTTTTGTGGATACTATTGATGCAATATTTACCCGGAGAAGTATCCGTAAATATACAAAACAGCTGGTATCTGATGAGGTAATCAGAAAGCTGCTGGAGGCAGGTATGTGCGCGCCGTCAGCAGGAAATAGACAGCCTTGGTGCTTTGTCGTAATCAATGACCGTCGGGTTTTGAATGAAATCCCTAAATATCACATTTATTCCCATATGCTTAAGGAAGCTCCGGTGGCAATTCTGGTGTGTAGTGACTTACATAAAGAAATGACTGGTTTTGGGGTTGAAGATTGCTCGGCGGCTACTCAAAATATTTTACTGGCAGCTCATGCTTTGGGATTAGGGGCGGTCTGGCTGGGTGTTTATCCTAGTGAACCAATAGTCATAGACACTAAAAAGTTACTAAACCTTCCTGAAC
>JAQTVP010000098.1 GCA_028707015.1 Dehalococcoidales bacterium
TGAGATTTACTAAAAGCCTTACTTTTGAAAATAGGAGAAATTGATGAGCAATGTTACAGATGAACATCAGCAGGGGTGTCTTGAAGACCTTGGTTGGAATCTATTTTTCCGGAAACACTACCAGACATTGAATTTCCCCGGTTCGGTGCCTGCCAGAGTTATTTCTGAGTCTAAGGGCTCTTTTCAGGTATATAGCCAATATGGCGAATTAACTGCCAAGATTTCGGGCAAAATGCGATACCGCGCTGGGGTAGAAAAAGATTACCCAACTGTTGGTGACTGGGTAGTTGTTAAACCACTAAACAATGAACAGAAGTGCATAATTCATGCCGTATTACCAAGAAACAGCAAGTTTTCCAGGAAAGTCGCGGGAGAACGTACCAAAGAACAGATTGTCTCAGCTAATATAGATACCGTTTTTATTGTTAGCGGTCTAGACGGCGGTAGAAATCTCAACCTTCGAAGAATTGAACGATACCTTACACTTGCCTGGAGTAGTGGAGCTACCCCGGTTATTGTTCTTAATAAGGTTGACCTGTGCCCAGATATCGATATCTATATGCGGAGTGTCGAGGATATTGCTCCAGGCATATCCATTCATCCAGTAAGTGCTAAGGAACGGACTGGTTTGGATGCGCTAAGGAATTACTTGACCAAAGGAAACACAACCGCTTTTTTGGGTTCTTCCGGAGTCGGGAAGTCCGCTATCATCAATGCTTTACTCGGTATAGAGAAACAGGAGACTGGAGAAGTTCGCGAGGATGACCGTATGGGTAGACATACTACGACCAAACGCGAGCTTATCCTTCTTCCTAGTGGCGGCATAGTGATTGATACCCCTGGCATGAGAGAGATTCAGATGTGGGCTGGAGGAGAGGATCTACAGGGAGTATTTAACGACATCGAGATGCTGGCTAAAAGATGCCGCTTCAGCGATTGTAGTCACAACATCGAATCAGGCTGTGCTGTAAGAGCGGCCATCGAGCAAGGTGACTTGGACCCCGCAAGATTGGAAAGTTATCGGAAGCTACAAAAGGAGTTAAATTACCTGGCCTCAAGGGAAGAAGGTAGTGCGCGTCTATATGAAAAGCTGAAATACAAGCAGATAGCTAAATGGTCAAAAGAATTAAAAAATAGACCCTGAGCTAGCTCTAACCTCTTTCCCGCGAGAAGTTAACGAAAAGCTCCCCGGCCGTTCTTCTTGGATGCCGGGGAGTCATAGGTATGAACTTAGCGATGCAAAACCTTGCAAGCGTTTGCTTAACTACTGCTTGATTTCTGCAAGCACTTGGTGGAGTTAGGGGGTTTCGAACCATGAGTTTTGTTGATGGATTTTAGGCTAGTTCAAGCATTCGCGTACCTCTCAGCTACCCGTCAACTCATGCCAGTAAAAGTATCTGGTCAGCTAATTTGTGTTTGCGGATTTCTGCACTAATGAGAACATGTAACTTCCCATGGTGTTCAGTTCTTCCCTATGTTCGTCTAGCGGTAAATTAAGAATAAGTTCATAAGTAATACCTATTTTCGTGTGGAGTACCTGACGTCTTGGTTTATGTAGTCATAGTGAGAGATGTGAGAATTGCCATTGGTATCAACATCGATTGCACAATATACTCCGACAGATATTTCATCTTCGTCAGCCATTTCTTTTACCCATGAGCCAGAAGTGTTAGTAATGTACATTAGTCTGCCCCTAGTACCATCCGTTGTGCAATAAGAAATGTGAAGATTATCCTGATTATCCACAGCACTTCCTGTAAAGGCACCGGCGTTATCATCATCAATGACTTGAGTAGTCCAAATTCCTGATTTATTTGTGGCATATTTCAAGTATCCATTACCAGGCGGATCTACTATCGGTGAGGGGTCGGAATAGCTGATATGAACGGTATTGTTACTATCTGCAACGATAGAAGTATTCCATCCCACATTTTCTTCAGCATCAACATTAAATACTTCCCATGAGCCATTAACATTAGTGGCGTATTTTAATCCTTCGCTTCTATCTAGATAACTGATATGTACCTTATCGTTATGATCCACAATGATATCTGTATCATTACCGCAAGTAGGACTTGTATCCACATCAGTCCAAGTCCATTCTCCTGTGGTATTTGTAACATATCTAAGTCCACCGTTTGAACCTTCTGATGTAGTACCAGTGCCTTCCTCATTGCGTGTACTTATATGGACTTTTCCATTGGAATCAGTAGCAATAGAGGAATCGGCTCCCTTGACCACCTGGCTGCTAATTTTAATCGTCTCTCAGAAACCGGCTTTATTGGTGGTGTATCTTAAATCCAGAATGCTGTACGGGTCTGAAGTGCCAAGTTGTGAATGAATAATGTGAATCTTATCATTGTTATCAATGCAGATTCTCGGCAGCATTCCGGCTCCGGTGTCAATAGTAACTGTCTTCCAATTACCATTGGCGTTACTCGCATACTTCAGGTTTCCGAATGGAACGAGAACATCACCGATTTGTTCATCTGTCTGATAATCAAAGTAGGCAATATGAGCTTTTCCATTGCTGTCAACTGTAATTGAGCTGTACTCTCCAACGTTTCCATCTGAGTCAACGATAATTGTGTTCCAGGAAGGTTTGATTATGCCAGATTTTACTAACGCTCCTTCAGTACACCCAATAGTAAATAGACTGGTTATGATCAGAATCAGTAGTAAACGTTTCAATTTAATTTCCTTTGTTAGTCGTAAGAACATCTAAAAAGTAACATAACAAAACTATATTAAGCAAGTATTCTATCCGGCAAAATACAAACAGATTCTTTAACCGAAGAATTATTGTAGTACAAGACAATCAAACATCCCGATGTTTCTTCATTTTTAACTTGCTGTTTTTAGTATGTCCAGCAACACTAAACCTCGTAAAATCATACTAACAGCAATAGCAGCGAGTAGTAGGCTGAATACTTTTGAGATGCCTTTGACTCCACCTTGGCCCATGAAGTTAACAATATGGCTGCTGAGCATGAAAATAACCCAATTTAGGGCTATATTAACAGCAAAAGAAATTAAGATTATATAGAGCGGATAGATAGGTGTGAGTAATAGTAGTGTAGTTATTGTGGCTGGTCCTACTGTTAAAGGTGTGCCAATAGGTACAACGGCTGCCATTTCTTCTTTGATGGCTTCTACAAAATGTCCGGTAGTCATATATCGAATAGAGAGTACTAATAGAATAATACCACCAGCAATAGCGAATGACCCCGGAGTGATATTCAATACCTTCAAGATAAATTGACCAAAGAATAAGAAAGCCAACCCCACAATAGCGGCTGTGACAGTGGCCACATTTATCATCCTACGTCTTTCATGTAATGACATGCCTTCACTTAAAGAGACAATGAATGGGATGTTCCCTAAAGCGTCTATCGCGATAAGTAAAGGTAAAAATGTTAATACAAAAGATTGCCATATTTGCATGACCAGATGTTAGAGTACAAATGTTTGTCTGTCAATAAATAGGGTATCCTTTTTAATAAATATTTTTGCTAATTCATATGGCTATTATAGTAATTATGATATGGTCATTTGGGACTAAACAAAAAGAAGTGATATTGGGTTGATACGGGGTATTTATTTTCTTTATATGCTATAAAGCCGCCTTAAACTCAGGCTGAAAAACAACCTTCCCCTTTATATTAGTTGGAGCGCCTTTCTTTAATTCTATTACCATCCAGGCTTCATCTGGTAATTCGACCTCACATTCCAAATCCTTTTCTCTTGCTTGTACAAAGCCGAACCGGGGATAATAATTCGGGTGCCCAGCTAAGACCACAATTTCCCATCCCTTTATTCGGCACTGTTCAAGCCCAACTGATACCAGGCGGGAGCCAACTCCCATATTTTGATAGCCTGGTTTTACGGCAAGTGGGGCAAGAGTGAGTGCTTTGATATTTGAATTACCCGGAGTTATATCAACTGGACTGAATGCAATATGTCCAACTATTTCGCTATCTTTGACAGCTACAAGTGAAATTACAAGTGCCTTACTCTCTCGGAGATTGTTAACTAAAACAGCCTCATTATCTTGCCCAAATGCTTATTTGTTAACGTTATAAATTGAGGCTATGTCCTGTGGAATTTCATCTCGAATTGTTATCAATCTTTTCTCTAACCAAATATAATATCTTCTGAAAAATTATTTACTTGGTAGTATAACAGGAAACTATCAATAATCGTGGTTACCTCATTCGTGTTATTATTAGATATTGGAACTAGCCTCCTCTTGTTCGAGATGCGTGAGAGTATATTGGGATATGGACAAGGTCAATAACTTAGCAGGAGAGAGTTTATGGTCAGAAGTATATAAATTTACATAACTATTAAACGTGAGATATAATCTGAGTGAAAATATGAATCATTTTGGGGGTTAGACTATATGGCTAAACAACTAGATGCTTTAAGCGTTTATGATTTGGGTATATGGCTTGGATATATTGAAGGTATTTTAACTGCCGAAAAACCTGTCTGGGGAGATGTTAGAGAAGCTCTTCATAATTTAAGTACTTATAAATTAGTTGAAGGTCTGGAATTCATCGGGAGTGAATCTCAGTCTGAATTTTTAAGATTAGCACGAATATATAAGTATAGCAAAAAGAAGTTATTTGCTGAAAATGATAAATCTTCATTGACTAGCTTGGGCTATCATTGGCGTGGTCGATTAACCGAAGTGCAAAAAAGATGGGTCATGAGTTCCCCTAAGGTTCATTTAGATATATCCAAACTATGCACTGGTGCCCACGCTTTTTTTGAGGTTAACGAATGGTCAGCTTTAAACAAATTGGAAAAGGAAGGTTTGAAAGAAGCTGCTGCTTGTTTACTTACGAACAATTTTACCGCCTCTGAATTCATGGCAGTAAGAACCGTGGAAAGTGTTTTAAGACGTTGGTATGAACTAAAAACTGGCAAAGTAACTGAAAGGCAGTCCCTTATTTTCGACATTATTGAAGATATGTATCCCGAAAATAAAAGAAGACCAAAAGAGATTCAGCAGGTATTTTACTTTAAACATAGAAGAAATGCTATAGCACACCCGGATATGATTTCTAATTCAGAGGATGCGAGCGTAACTTTCACACATTCAGTTGAGACTTGTAGTTATATGGTAAACTTAACAGGCAGTACTTAAGAAGATATTGAAACCAAACAAGAGAAGTGGCAGCGGGTGGATTCGAACCGCTGCCACTAACTTAATTATTATTCACCTTTATAGAAATCCTGCTTACACTCGTGGCAATGATATTTTTTCATTCTTTGACCGCGGAATACTTTAACTTCACCTGTGGATATGAATCTCAAGCTACCACAATTGTTACACCCTAGACCATCAAGGCGTTTAGCCGCTGGTTCGGCTTTGGGGGCATTTAAAATATCTTCTAAGCTAAAGTCAGGTAATTTCTTCTGTAATCTTTTTTGTTTTTTCTTATGTTTCATTATTTAGATTTAGTAAGTCCTAAAGTGGCAGCGGGTGGATTTGAACCACCGACCAAGGGCTTATGAGGGCCAGGTTCAGATATTGCCACCAAGCTCCACGGTATATTATACATGATTTATTGCTGCTAAGTTAAGGGTAGTTTTTATAGTTCAGAACGTCTTTTAAATTGGTAATGTTAGGATTCCACCTGTCTATTAAGCCACCAAATCCCTATATTGAGATATGAAGCAATACTCACCCATATTATATACGGAATAAGAAGTGCTCCTGCCCACCCCGAAACTCTGAAAGAAGTAATTATCGTTGCTAGAATGAGAAGCCATAGGACAATAATTATTACGACTCCTCCCTCTTTTGACTTCATTCCGAAGAATATAATTGACCATAGAGCATTAATAAACACAAGCTGAACCCAGAAAAGCGTAAAAGCTAGCGATGCACCATTAATAGCCAGTCCATCTTGCCAGATAAGAAAGACTGAGATTCCCATCAGAACATATAAGATGGTCCAAACAGGCCCAAATGCCCAGTTAGGTGGGGTATAGTGTGGTCTTTTCAGTCCAGCATACCATCCTGGTATTGCTTTGAAAGTGAAAAGACTGCCGATAACTGCGGCAGCAAAGCAGGCAACGATACTAACAATAAGTTTCACAATGCTATTAAAATCCATAGTTATTCTCTAAGTTATTTAATATTAACACTTAAACTTCTACTAATATTTTATTATTTACTACCTGTACGTTATATTTAGAGAGTGGACTTGGTGACTTTATAGCTTTACCAAGCCTGGAAAAGAAGCCGGACCCTTTTGACCAACGTACAACGCTACCATCATTTAATTCAAACTGAGAACCATGCCTAGGACAAGTAACTATAGTGCCTTCTAGTTTA
>JAQTVP010000099.1 GCA_028707015.1 Dehalococcoidales bacterium
CTACCTGAATATTTTCGTTGCGGAAGTGTTCAGCAATCATCTGGCAAAGCTGACTAGTGTAGGCTGGGGATTCAATAACACGAAACTTTTCCCAGTAGGCAGGTGAATGTAAACCGGAGGTAAGCAGGAAATGTCCCTGTAAAACCGCCCCTGATTTTTGAAAGATTTCTTCAGCATTATTCATTGATTTTATCTCCTTCTTTTCTTCAAACGAATCTATATATCTTGTAGAAGCTTAAATGAGCAGAATAATTTCTTTATTAGTTTGGGTAGTTATTCCATATAGCTGTAGCTGGGAATTAGTCCGCAATCACTGAGCGGCCAGACTGATATCCAGGCTTTACCAATAATGTTATCACGCGGTACGGTGCCAAAAACATGGGAATCATTGGAGTTGTTACGATTATCGCCAAGAACGAAATATTCATTTTCCGGAATTGTTTGCCGGCGTAAGTTATAGGTGGGAGATTCTTTGATATAGGGTTCCTCTAACTTTATGCCGTCAATAAATACCCATCCGGCTACTATTTCTATTAGCTCACCAGGTAAACCAATTATACGCTTGATAAAAGGTGTTGTATCCGGGCTGTATGGGGGTGGGGGGTGTAGTACGATTACGTCACCTCTCTCCGGTTCGTGGAAATTATAAACGATTTTATTAACTAATATGCGCTGTCCTTCGTGAAAGCTAGGTTCCATGGAAGAGTAGGTAATGTCAGCCATCTGGAGAGTCGTTTGTATTAGAAGGAAGATAACTACAGCCGCTATTATAATTCCCAGAGTTTCTCGAAGAAAGGCTTTCAATATAGTAGTTGCTCCCTTTCTGATTTAATCCTAATAATTATACTCCATTCTGGCTTATTGTCCTAATGCTAACTGTAATAAGTGGTGTTTTTACTTATGTTGTACTTTTTTAGAGTGTGATGTTAGAATTACAATAGTATGGACTATATGAAACAGGCACTTTCTTTAGCCGAGTTAGCTATGGGGCAAGTTAGCCCTAACCCAGCGGTGGGAGCAGTGGTGGTAAAGGATGATAAAGTCATTGGGCAGGGCTATACACAATCGCCTGGTTCTTCTCACGCTGAGATAGTAGCTTTGAAGCAGGCAGGTAAGGAAGCTAGGAATGGGGTTCTGTATGTTACTTTAGAACCGTGCTGTCACTATGGTCTAACTCCGCCTTGTACTCAGGTAATTATTAACGCTGGCATCACTGAAGTTCACATAGCTATACTTGATGTTAATCCATTGGTATCCGGACGAGGAAAGGATGAATTAGAGAGTCGGGGTATCAAAGTATATCTGGGCGAGCATGAAGAGGAAGCTAGTAAAATTATTGAGGCGTATGCTAAGTTTATTACTACCGGAATGCCTTTTGTCACGGTAAAATATGCAATGAGTTTGGATGGTAAAATTGCCACTAAAAGTGGTGATTCAAAGTGGATTAGTGGTGAAGCATCAAGGAAATATGTTCATAACTTACGATGTGTGTCAGATGCTCTTATGGTAGGAGTGAATACTGTTATATTTGATAATCCTCGGCTTACTGCCCGATGTTGTGGTAGTAAGGGGGGAGTAGCCAGGAAACAACCGCTGCGTGTATTATTGGATACGAAAGGGCGTATACCGTTAGATTCCAAAATCTTTAAGGAACCCGGAGAGATATTGATGGCGGTAGGTCAATCTGTTGCACCGGATAAGAAAATACTGTTTATAGAAGCAGGTGTTCAGCTGCTGGAATTACCCGTTCGGGGAAAAGGACTGGATTTAGAAAAATTGCTGAAAGCATTGGGTGAGAGGAAAATTACCAGTGTTGTGGTAGAGGGTGGTGGAATATTACTTGGTTCACTTTTTGATTGTAAACTTGTCGATAAGGTGATTGCTTTTATTGCTCCTATTATTATTGGTGGGCAGGAAGCAAAGATGGCGGTTTGTGGTGAAGGGGTTGCTAATGTAGCAAATTCGTTTAATTTGAAACGTATCAGTACTGAAAAATTTGGATCAGATTTGATGGTTAGCGGGTATATTGAAGGATAAGAATGTTCACCGGAATTATAGAAGAAATAGGTAAAGTTACTCTAGTACAATCCAGGAAGCTTATTATATCAGCTAATAAAATTACCCAAGGATTAGAGATTGGGGGTAGTGTTGCTGTTAATGGTGTATGCCTTACTGTAACTAGTTTTAATAAAACCTCATTCTATGTTGATGTAATGCCGGAAACACTGGAGCGGACTAATCTTAGGTTAGTTAGTAGTGGTGATGAAGTTAATCTGGAACGGCCATTGACTTTACAAAAGCCATTGGGTGGACATTTAGTTCAAGGGCATGTAGATGCTACCGGAAGAATTGTAGCTATTGAACGGGATGGTGATGCCATGCTGGTGAAACTTGAAGCTTCTCCCAGTATCATCCGTTATATAGTTGAGAAAGGATTTATTGCGGTTGATGGCATTAGCTTGACAATTGTTTACAAGGATGCCGATACATTTCAGGTTTCTATTGTTGGCTTTACTCAGCAACATACCATTATTTCTAGGTGGCGTTTGGGTACCGTGGTGAATTTAGAGATAGATATTATTGCTAAATATGTAGAGCAGTTTAATCAATTTCATAATGGCGGTATTACATTAGAATTTTTAAAAGAACATGGCTATTAAATAATTAAATAATGCAATCATAGTATTTTCTTATTTAGAGCAGCATAACTAATAAATTATAAAAAGTAATTATTATGTTTTTATTCAGGAGGAATAAACGTGGGGATAATAAGTATTAAGGAAGCTATTGAGGATATAAAAGCAGGGAAGTTTCTTATCATAGTTGATGATGAGAATAGAGAAAATGAGGGCGATTTGGTTATAGCTGCTGAAAAAATTACTACTGAAACTGTTAACTTTATGGCAATGCATGCCCGGGGATTAATTTGCATGCCTATTACAGGCAAGCGATTAGATGAATTGAGAATTCCTTTGATGGTTAGTGAGAATACATCAAAGTTTTCCACAGCTTTTACGGTAACCGTAGAAGCTAAGCATAAGATAAGTACAGGCATCTCAGCAGCAGATAGGGCAGAAACAATCAAAGCCATAATTGATCCAGCTACGCAACCTGATGATTTGGTTTTGCCGGGGCATATGTTCCCATTACGAGCCAGGGAGGGTGGTGTTTTGGTACGCGCCGGTCATACTGAAGCTATAGTCGATTTAGCTAGATTAGCTGGACTTTATAAAGCAGGCGTAATTTGTGAAATTTTGAATGAAGATGGCTCTATGGCGAGATTACCTCAACTTGAGGTAATCTCAGAGCGGTACGGAATTAATATTGTAACTATAGCGGATCTAATTACCTATCGCCGTCGTCATGAAAACTTGGTTCACCGGGTAGCTGAAGCTAAATTACCCACAAAATATGGTGAATTTACTGCTATTGCTTATAAAAGCGATATTGATCCTGACCAACATTTAGCCTTAGTAATGGGAGATATATCGACCAATGAACCATTGTTAGTGCGAGTCCATAGTGAGTGCCTTACTGGTGACGTCTTTCGTAGTCTTCGTTGTGATTGTGGTGATCAGGTTGCACTCGGGATGCAAAGGATTAGTGAAGAAGGACGAGGTGTTTTTCTTTATATGAGGCAGGAAGGGCGAGGTATTGGTTTCCATAATAAAATACGTGCTTATGCTCTTCAGGATAAGGGATTGGATACAGTGGAGGCTAATGTGTCATTAGGTTTTGCTCCAGATTTGCGTGACTATGGTATTGGTGCTCAGATTTTAGCTGATATGGGTTTGCACCAAATCCGGTTGCTTACTAATAATCCTAAAAAAGTAATAGGTTTAGAAGGTTATGGCCTTAAGGTGGTAGAGACTGTACCTATTATCATTCCACCTAATCCGCATAACCGTCGTTATTTGGAAACTAAGCAAAAAAAAATGGGGCAACACTTGGGTATAGAAGATATGGATGCTTGATCCAGTAATACATAGACAAAAAGGAGAAATAATGAATAAATATTTTGAAGGTATGCTATCAGGGGAAGGGCTAAAATTTGGATTAGCTGTTTCTCGTTTCAATGAGTTTATTACCAAGAAGCTGCTTGATGGAGCACAAGATGCATTGCTCAGGCATGGTGTTAAGCAAGAAGATATAGAAGTTGCGTGGGTACCAGGTTCTTTTGAAATTCCGCTGATAGCTCAGAAATTAGCTCAAACCAAACGGTATGATGCGGTTATTTGCCTGGGTGCTGTAGTCCGTGGCGGGACGCCTCATTTTGACTATATTGCTGCTGAATTAAGTAAAGGTATTGCTAAGGTTAGTTTAGATACTGGGCTGCCTGTTATTTTTGGAGTAATCACCGCGGACACTTTAGAACAAGCCATTGAAAGGGCGGGGACTAAAATGGGGAATAAAGGTTTCGATGCCGCAGTGACTGCTATCGAGATGGCTAATCTGGTTAAAAATATAGCTTGATTATCGACTCTTTGAAGTAATTAATATTATATTTAGCGTCTTGAAGTGTGCAGTTATCTATTCTGCAGTCTTGTTAGAAAAATACCTGCAAGGAAACATGAGCAACTGCCACAAGTAACTTGTGTGGTGTTGAGATTATACCTTTACGCTAAATATTACCGGTTATAGCTTTGCCGCAAAATAATTATCTTTAGCCAGTAACTTTGTAAACGGTATCTCCTCTTCTTACGCGATCAGTAACCTTGATGCCAATAGTATCCCCGGCGTTAGCCTGCGTGACATTCACGTTGTTTATCTGCATAGAGCTAACAGTAAATTCAATATCAGTAGTATGTCCTTTTATATGAATTTTATTACCTTCTTCTAATGCTCCAATTAACTCTATGCCTGCTACCACAGGCTTGGCAAAGAAGTCAGATACTGTTCCAATTATCTCTTCAGGCATTTTAGGGACCTCCTTAAAAGAAAATATGAGGTGTAGCTATTATTCTATCTAAAAATTAGTATAAGTCAACTTATTTGTGTAAATCAATATAAAAAACTTTGACATGCCAGTGCCTGTTACTTATAATAAATCTACGTGTATGCTAGGGAAAGGATGAAATCTTGTCAGAAGATAATAGCACAACTTTGGCAAATCAGGAGCAGGCTTTAGAAGATATTGAGCGTATTAAGCAACGCTTAAATATGTTAGACCAGCGTTTGGATAACATTGACTCAATGGTTACGGCTGTTGCTGAACGAGTGATGGTACAACCAATTACTTTTAATTTGATCTGCCCTAACTGTGGCCATGATATAGAAATTTCTCTCATCGGTAAAGAGAAACCCAAAATATAATGAAAGAAAGAGGCTTATTCCCAGGAAATTACGAGATTATGTCTTTTTACTGATGAATAATCTTAATCACATATAATCCTTTTTTTAAAATAAAGATAGGTATTATCAGGCAGCAAGTTTCATAAAAGGATTATCCGGAAATACACTTTTCACTATAGCTGTTTATATTTTTATTGATAATATGGATAACTATTGAGTAAGCTCATAAACTAGCACGCTGTATTTTTGCTAGTTTGGAGTTTTGTTTTTTTACTTCTTGCTACAAGTGAGTTATTTTGGTGAATCATTTGTTTTTTAGAATGGCATTTTTTGAGTTCAGAAAAAACTAATGTAAAAAGCTTAATCTAGTAATAGAGGAGTTTAAAATGCTTGAACTGGTAATCATTGTGATTTATTTTGCGGGTATGATTGGGCTTGGGTTACTTAGCTATAAAAAGACAAAAAGTGTTGATGATTTTTTTGTTGCTGGCAGGAAAGGTTCCACTTTTTTAATTACAGGTTCGTTAATAGCTACTAGTATTGGCGGTTCAGCAACTGTGGGTATGGCCGGCCTGGGTTTTACTCGTGGCTTAACCGGAGCCTGGTGGTTACTGGTGGGAAGCATCGGCTTAATAATTTTAGGTTTTTTCTTTGCTAAAAAGGTGAGACAGTTTGCCTTCTATACTCTTCCGGAGTTGATAAAAGCACAATATGATAGCCGTGTAGCCTTAGCTGCTTCTATACTCATCGTTATTTCATGGATTGGTATTG
>JAQTVP010000002.1 GCA_028707015.1 Dehalococcoidales bacterium
AAAGCAAAAAGATATTTGTATCCACTAACCTGACGAGACTCAGTTCGGCAAAAATAAATAGTAGTGGTAACATAACTACAGAACGAATCCAATAAGGCTAAACCAAGATAGACATTCCCCGGGATATATTTACTAACGCAATCATCAGTTACCCCCTTCTTTTATAGGCACACAGGTAACCAATAAACTAGGCAAGTGACTTTTCACTAACAACAATAAAACAAAATATCTTCCCCTACAAAGTTAAAGAGAAGCTCGATACCTATATAAAACTCTTATTAACAGTATATATTAGTATCTTTAATTGCCCCAGGAATGCAATTTACTCTTTAGTAATTAGAGATTATTCTCTACCGAGAGTATTTTCCCCCAATCCTCCCATTTCTAAGCTTTACTTTACTATATTATTTTACCATGCCAGTCAATAGTCCAAATGAACACGTTCAACCTCTAAAGGGGCTAAACCTTTTGAACTATTATTTATTAATATCCTAATGCAGTATATTCTCTACAGAGCTGGCTCCAGCACTATAATTGTAGTGGTTATTGGCAATTCTCCCTGTACCAAGTCCACTTCACTGGTATCCAGCTGGTTTATATCCTTTTTCCCTTTAAGGAATTCGTCCACACCTGCTATAGGAAAGGCACATTTATCATTTTGGAAGTGCATGGGTATAATCACTTTGGGATTTAACCTATCACAAATCTGAGTAGCTACCTTAGCATCAATGGTATAGGAACCACCCACCGGAGTCAGCATTACATCTACCTTACCCAAATCAGCAACCTGCTTATCATCAAGAGGATGCCCCAGATCACCAAGGTGACACACCTTAACCCCATCCACCTCAAAACAGAATATAGTATTACTGCCTCTCGCTTCTCCTTTTCCGTCGTCATGGTAAGTGGGGATACTTTCAAACTCTATTCCTTTAACCTTAGCAGCCCCCCTGACTACTTCAGGATTACCCTTAACTGCAGCCACATTATTATGATCACCATGTTCGTGACTAACCGTAACAATATCAGCTGTCTCATCTATCTCATCATACGTCAATCTCTCATTAGTAATATAGGGATCAGTAATTATTCTAGTGCCATTATCCGAAGTAATCATAAAAGACGCATGCCCCAACCATTTAACTTTCATAATTCGAACCCTCCTTTTTAGATGTTATTTAGCAAGTGAAAGTACTAGATTAATCAAAGTTCTCACCGGCACACCGGTAGCTCCTTTAATTTGATAGTTTCGTTCCTTTTCGGTCATGCTGGTACCGGCAATATCAAGATGAACCCATGGAATATCATCGGTAAACTCAGCAAGGAACTGCGCTGCGGTAATAGAACCTGCCTCTCGCCCGCCAACATTTTTAACATCAGCTATACTACTTTTATTAAGTTCCTTAAATTCATCAAACATCGGCATCTGCCAAATAAGCTCGCCAGCCTCCATCCCAGATGCAAGTACTTTATTTATCAACTCCTGATTATTACCAAAGGCACCGGTGCATACTTTCCCCAGAGCTATGATACAAGCTCCGGTCAAGGTAGCAACATCAATTATAGATTTAGCTCCTAATTTTCTAGCATAACTTATAGCATCAGCTAAAATAAGCCGCCCTTCAGCATCTGTAGACAGAATCTCAATAGTTTTACCATTCATTGCCGTTAAAATATCCCCTGGCTTCAGAGCAGTACCACTCGGCAGATTCTCCGTAGCTGGAATAATAGCCATAACATTAATTTCTGGTTTTATCTGGGCAATAGCACTTATGGCTGCCATAACTGTAGCACCACCAGTCATATCACTCTTCATCTCTTCCATACCGTTTGATGGTTTTATAGAAATACCTCCAGAATCAAAGGTTATTCCTTTCCCAACTAATGCAACATCAATTTCACTGGAATCACCGCCACTATAACGCAAAACTATAAATTTCGGTGGTTGCTGACTTCCTTGAGCCACCCCTAGTAATGCCCCCATACCTAAGTCTTTCATTTGTTCCCGATTAAGAATAGTTAGTTCAAGTTTATAGGTATCAGCCAGTTTTTTTGCCATTTCGGCCATATCAGTAGGAGTCATATTATTGGATGGCTCATTAACCATATCACGTGCCAGATTAGCTGCCTCGGCTATAATCTTACCTTTACGATAGCCCTGTTCCAAGACAACCACTTCGGAATCATCCCTACCTAATATTAACAGTTGTTTTATCTCGCTATGTTCCTCTTTACTAGTTACATACTTTTGAAACGTGTAGGTACCAAGCAATGCACCTTCAGTCATTATTTGAGCAGCAATCTCCAGGTCTATATCATCCAGCCCTATTCCTTGAGGTATAAAAGCAATATTCTCCATATTGCTCTGTCTCAATCGGCGGCAGGTTTCAGCAATAGCTCCTCGTATTTTGTTCTTAGTTAACTCTTCTTTTTTACCCAAACCAATAACCGCTACCCGTTCTGACGGAAGCTTACCCAAACAATGAATAATAGTAATCTCATTAAGCTTCCCTTTTATTTCCCCTCGCTTATTCAGCTGTGTAATAGCTCCATCCAAAGCCTGATCAATATTAGCTATATCACCACTAAGCTGCTCATTATCCTTAAAAAAAGGAATAACAATTGCATCAGCTTTAGTCTTAACAATATCACCAGTTACAACTTTAATCTCCAAATAAACTCTCCTTCACTCAATAATTACACATCAGTTATTTATTCAATACCAAGCTCTTCCAGCTTTTCCGGTGTTGGCACGCCAGTTTTGCCATCCCAGCCCATTAAAGTATAATAATAGCCCTTGGCTTTCTCTAGTTGTTCAGCATCATAGTGTCTGGTAGACAGTACCCCATCTTTCTTTGGTTCAAAGAAACGTTTAGGTAATTTGTCATCATCAGCAGTAAGCCCCTCACGTATATTAAATAATCTGGCCATGGTTAAAGTTCGCTCAGCAATTCTCAACATTTCAACTATGCCCGTTTTCCAACCGGTAACTGCAGCTAATATATCAGCCATCTGCTCCGAATCATAAGGTACAAATTGGCAAAATACCAGACTATCCTGAACAATACGGAACAAATGTACATTTCGGAATATAGCTACTTTCTGCGGTCCAAGGTCATCAGCAGGAAGAGGTCCCAGTATACCCAAAGATTTAAATCTCTCAAGGGGTGGTCCTTCTTGCGATAGCATAGTATCATGTAAATTAGCACAATGGTCAGCCCCATGCGGATTAACTACATAACCTAATCCTAAGACTGCTTTTAAGCGGGGTTCATGCATTGGAATCTCTACTCCTTTTACATGCATGGCAAAATCCTCTGCCCCCTTGCCAATTTTCTTAGCAGCCCGAGCCGTCCCTTCAGCTAAGAGATTACCAATACCTTGACGTCTGGCTATTAATTCAATAATCTGAAGCATCGCTTCAGCATTTCCAAATTTTAATTCAATACCGCCAGTATCCTCAGTAGTGAGCAATCCATTTTCAAAGCACTCCATAGCAAATGCAATAGTATCACCAGTAGCAATTGTATCTAGAGAATAAGCACCACAAAGCTCATGCCCTTTGGCAACTGCCTTTAGATCACTTACGCCACAGTTAGAACCTATCGCCGCCAGTGTTTCATACTCCGGACCACCATATTCAGGATCTACAGAATAAGGTTTTTCAACCTTGACTACCTTTTTGCAACGGACTGAGCAAGCATAGCAGGCTTCCATTTTAATCCTGATAGTATCCTTAACTGTATCAGCACTTATATTTGATATTTCAGCAAATTCACCATTCTGAAAATTACGAACTGGTATATTCCCTGTTCCTATAGTGCTAGCCATCGCTGCACCTGTACCAAACTCAGCAAAAGATGCCCATAATTGCCGATTAGCTAATAACCACTGTCTAAACTCACCTAAACGTCCAGGGTCAGCTACTTCTGGCCTGCTGTGCCCTCTGACAGCAACTGCTTTAAGGTTCTTTGATCCCATTACTGCCCCCGTTCCACCTCTGCCAGCAGCATCTTTAAGATCATTCATAATACAGGCAATACGTACCAAATTTTCCCCTGCCGGACCTATTGCCGCTACCCGAATCAAATCATCTCCCAGTTCATCCCTGATAATATCCTGTGTTTCTTTTGTATTCTTTCCCCAGAGGTGATTTGCATCTTTTATACTTACAACCCCATCTTCAATCCAAAGATATACTGGTTTTTCAGCCTTACCTTCAACAATAATTGCATCATAACCAGCATGCTTTAGCTCAGCACCCCAGAATCCTCCTACTTCTGATTTAGTATACCCACCAGTAAGCGGCGATTTGGCACCAATACAATTACGGCCACTCCCTGAAAGTGGAACCCCGGTAACCGGACCCAGAGCGAAGATTAGTTTATTTTCCGGACCTAATGGATCAATACCCGGTTTTAATTCTTTTAACAGAAAGTATGAAATAAAGCCGGCACCACCCAAGTACTTTCTATAGAACAGATCGCCCATTGTATCTACTGATGTAGTGCCACCAGATAAATCAACCCGCAATATTCTCCCGGTATATCCGTAAGGCATTTGACAAACCTCCTAATAATCTAATCTGGTAAAATAAAAAATAAGAAGCAAACTCTAGAGTGTCACTTTATTTCCTCCTCCATTATTTTATACAACTCCAGGATAACCATCCCGGTAAATATCTAAAATATAGGTTTCGGTAAATTTCCTGACATTTAAAATATATTATTTTTAATATTTACTATAATGATAGGCTTTGAAATTATAAATCTCAAATATTAATAATTGTCTGACAATATTTTATAGCACTAATTATAAGGTGTTTATTTTTTTACCATAATGTTCGAAGAAAGAAATTATACTAATTTACTACAAGTAAGTTGATTTAACAAGAGTAAACTTAATTACGCAACTTCGCATAAGTTATGTTCCCAGATAACAATAACTCTAGTTACCACTATAAAATGCAACACCAATAACCCCGGGACCAGTGTGAGCTCCCATGACTGGAGTAAATTCAGTAATAAATAATTCAGCACAGTCAAACTGAGCAGAAATCTGTTCTTTGAGCAGCATTGCTTCATCCATAGCATCAGCATGCATTACCGCTCCATAGAGCGATTGCCCGGGAAGTATTTCTTTTCTCATTAGTTGTAATATTCGCTCCATTGCACCCCGTACTGTTCGAGGATTTGTAACCGGATGGACTTCCCCATCAGTAATTGTTATAATCGGTTTAATCTTTAGTAATGCACTAGCCAAAGCAGCCACTTGTGGCACCCGCCCCCCTTTGACTAAATAGTTCAGAGTATCCACCATAACAAATAAATGAACCCGTTTCATTACATTCATGGTAATATCAATTATTTCGATTAAGTTTTTTCCTGAAGCAGCAGCTTTAGCTGCCGCCAGAACAACCAGTCCCTCAGCAGCAGCCGCAGTACCGCAATCCATCACTTTAATAAGCACATTAGGAAGTGCACCATCTACCTTTTCCATAGCTAACTGCGCTGAATTAAACATTCCGCTAAGCTTAGCTGACAGAGTAATACATAGTATCTTATTAGATCTCTGGCTAGCTCTATGGTACGCTTCCAGATAGCTACCGGGCAAAGCCGCCGCAGTAGTAGGCAATTTGTCCGCCTGCCTGAGCATCTGGTAAAATTCATTAGGGCTGATATCCAATCCGTCACGGTAAGCTTTATCTCCGAAATTAAGTTCTATGGGTACTACTTCAATATCATATTTTTTTACCAGTTCCATAGGAAGACAAGCCACGGAATCTGTAATAATAGCCACTCTATCGGCCATATCGCACCTCATGTTTGTCAGACAAATTCCAGATTATCCAGATAAAAGTAACATTACTATATAGTATATATAGTAAAAAAATAATATGCTTTTCTTCTAGCTATCCGAATAGAAGGCAAGCCCCAGAGTTCCAGTACCACAGGCATAGCCCATTACCGGACTAAACTCGGTAAGCCAGAGTTCAATGCAATTAAACTCGTTTAGTACCCTCTTTTTTAAATTCTCGGCGTCCTTCAGAGAATAAGTATGCATCACGGCAACATGTACTGGTTTAATTCCTATTTTATCTCTCATCACCTTTAGTAAATTATCCATCCCTCGTTCTTTATTTCTAACTGCTCCCATAAAGTAGGGAATTCCTGAGGAGATAGTAAATGTTGGTTTTATGTTGAGCACAGATCCCGCCCAGGATGCTACCCTGGGTATTCGTCCTGTTCTATAAACATAGCGGACCGTATCCATAAAAGCGATAAGGTTAACTTTGTTCTTCACTGATTCGACTGCCTTAATAACTTCCGTCAGATCTTTCCCCTCTACTGCAGCCCGAGCTGCAGCCAGAACAATAAAACCTTGAGCTGCGGCAGCCGTTTGGGAATCCAAAACCTCTATATTAACCTGAGCAAGCTCTTTTCTGGCATACTCTTTAGCCTGTCTGGCCACATTATAAACTGCGCTTAGCTTAGCTGATACAGTGATACAAAGGATATTGTTTGCACGTCTACTGGCATTACGATATGCTTGCAAACAATCCTCTGGAAAAGCCGCAGCTGTCTTAAAAGAATCAGTATCCTTGAGAAATAACTCATAAGCCTCAGCCGGCGTAATATCTACCCAATCCTTATAAATCCTGCCATCAGAGTAAAAATTAATGGGTACAATTTCAATGCCGTACTGCGCTACCATTTCTCTGCTAAGACAAGCTATGCTATCAGTAATAACGGTTACTTCCTGGATTATTAACCTCCTATATCCCATCAGAAAAGTTTTTTACACTAGACTATGTAATGCTGTCTATAATATTTTATCTTACGTTCCAGGAATACCGGAGTCAGAAATAGACAAATAAAAACCAGAATTAGAGAGGCAAAAGCAATTAAGCTAAGTTCTCCATCAGCACAAGCAATCATTGTTAAAATTATTATCTCTAGCAAAAGTAGCACCGCTGCTTTTAACCAACGCTGCCTGAGGCGAATAAATACCGCTGCGGTTATCGCTAAAGCCATAAAACTTAATCCAATCCAAGGAGCAAAATTGTAAAAACGTTCGAGACTAAAATCAGGATATATTTTCCCCTGCCCCACAGTCATTAACCAACTAATAATAATGGGCACTGGAAATAACATTAATGGAAAATACAGCCAATCTTTCTTTATAGTTTGAACTACAACTGAGCATACCAGCCATAAAGCAAGAGGAATATATAGAACAATAGTTACCCAGGACCACCCTCTAGGCAAATAAAGTAAGAGCAGACCTGCAATCACTACCGGCAGTAAAGAATAGCCGAGCCAAGGGAAAAGCCAGGATGGTTTACCATGCCACCATCCATAGATTACCATCCCCAATACTAAAACAAGCATGATTAATAACCAGCCAATTCCCTGCAACCAATTCAAGGTAAACAATAGGCCAAAAAGTATATGTGGCATTGAAGTCAATAATACCTGGCGCCAACTACCCTGGCTATGAGCTTCATATATCTTGCGGGCAACTAATTTAGCCGAACCAAGTAACCTGACACAAATACTAGCAGCCTCTTCTTCAGAGAAACCCGCACTTTTTAATTCCTGTAATCTATCTTCAATATGATTCTCAAGCTCAATGGTAACTTCCCGTTCGGATAAACGATCAATCCTCAGATTATCCCTAATACAATTCAGGTATTCTCTAAGTTCAGCTACCACTTGATCACCTCATATTAGTTTTAGGTATTCATGGGTCGTAGAACCAGATTCATAGCTACTAAAAATTCCTGCCACTGATTCCTTTTCTCTTCGAGAATAGAGCTCCCTTTATCCGTAATATGGTAATATTTTCTCTGCCTGCCACCCTGCAAAATCTGCCACCCACCCTGAATTAAGCCCGCTTTTTCCAAACGATGAAGAGCCGGATAAAGAGTACCCTCTTTAAATTTAAAGTAACCATCACTTTTTCTTTCAAGTTCTTTAATAATATGATAACCATACATTGGCTGCTGAGATATTAAATAAAGAAGCAATGGATCAGCACTGCCCTTTATTAACTCACGCCCTTGTACCATCTAAATTACCTCTCTTTTCATTATACATAGCATAACTATATATCAATTTAAACATATCTTACTCCATCTAGCAATAGAATAAGATAGCAGTATTTATCAATGTATCCAATATAAGTAAAAACTACTCCTCTTAATCTTTTCATAAATAGAGTTGCACTGGGTATGCTAACTTTTAAATCTACTATTTATCTTTACAGAGACCAGATTAATAATTATTTAGCAAGGTCTTTTTCATAAATCTTACCAGCAATATTTTTAGACGGGCAATCAGAAAAGATAATCTGTTTAGGCACCTTGTAATTAGCCATCCGTTTTAGACAAAAACGTCTAATCTCATGTTCTGTAGTTATCTCTCCATTTTTCAAGCGAATAACAGCTTTAACTATTTCCCCTCTCATCTCATCAGGAGCCCCCATTACCACCGCTTCAGCTATTTTAGGATGAGTATGTAAGACATCTTCAATATCACTGGGATAGATATTCTGACCCTTTACAATAATCATTTCCTTTTTCCTGCCCAAGATAAATAATTCACCAGACTTATCTTCCTTACCGATATCACCAGTATAGAGCCAGCCATCTTTCAATATCTCAGCAGTAGCCTGAAGATTATTATAATATCCGCTCATTAACGGTCCGTTAACAATCATTTCACCCGGCTGGTTTTTCGGCAGTTCTTTACCATCATCTCCCACTATTTTTACCTTCCAACCTTTTAAAGCTTTTCCTACCGAACCAAGTTTCCCCGTACCATTAATAGTCTGACAGGTAACATGAGCCACACTCTCAGTCAAACCCCAAAATTGGATTATATCAAAACCATAGAATTGCTTGAATCGTTTCATAAGTTCCACTGGCACAGGAGCACCACCCGCACTACACAAGCGCAGTGAGCTCAAATTATATTTTATCTCTTCTTCTTCAGCCATATGCACCATTAAGGCAAATACAAAAGGTACACCGATAAATAATGTGCTCTTCTCTCGCTCAATAGTATTCAGCAAACCGCTTATCGACAAACCGGACAACATTATCACCTTGCTGCCCCTACTGATTGAGGTCAGCAATACTATTATCAAGCCGACAACATGATGCAATGGTAAAGCAAACAGCACCGCTACATCCTCATCAGTTTGCTGAAACCCATCTCCCGAAATAATTACCTCTGCCACCAAAGACCGATGGGATAACATCACCCCTTTAGGGCGAAAAGTTGGACCTGATGTATAAATAATCTGGGCTATATCTTCAGGATATAGTTCTATCTCAATATTCCGGCAGACACCTGCTGTTATTATCTCCTGATAGCTAAGAAATTGATCTTCATACTTAGAACTCAAGCTTATAACATACTTTATATATCTGAAACTAGACAATAAAGGAATTAGCGGTTCCAGAAATGGGCTTTCTGCTACTAAAACTTTCGGGTGAGAATCATTAAAAAGAGAAATTAGTTCGCCGGTTTTATATTTAGTATCTAACGGAACAGCAATAGCACCAATCTTAATTATTCCAAAGTAGATAACTATAAATTCCGGACTGTTAGATAATAAAATGGCTACCCGGTTCCCTTTCCTCACGCCAATATTTATTAAGGCATTAGCAACTTTATTTGAAGCTTCATCCAGTTCAACATATGATAACTTACGGTTACCCAAAACAACCGCAGTTTTCTCCCCATAACGCATCACTACTTCCTGAAGCATTATTTTCAAGTTCATTAACTACCCTTACCTTCCTATTTAAAAAGAATCTATCAGGAATTATCTCTAGGCTTAACTTAATTCATAATCATTAATAATATGTTTTTTAGATTTTTAAAAGATCGGATATTCTCTTCCCTAAATTTCTAGCCCCCATGATTCCTTGTATATCTTTACTGACACTTCCTTTTTTGTAGCTGCCTTTTCCGACAGCTATTCCCGCAATTTTCATCCTCTGGATATTAAAAAACATTTTAAATACATCCACCGCATTTACCGCATCCCCACCACCTGTAGCCACCGCTACAGCAGCTAACTTATTTCTCAAATTACGCTCCTGCCGGAATAAAAATGTACGGTCAATCAATGCCTTTGCCTGTGCGGATACCGTTTGATAATAAAGCGGAGTACCAAAGATAATTCCATTGGCTGCCAGAAGTTTAGTATAAATATCTTGCATATCATCATTTAGCTTGCATTGTTTTGTCTTATCACAAGAAAGACAACTATCACAGGGCATGATATTTTTACCAGCAAGTGTAACCAATTCCACCTCAGCACCATTTTCTCGAGCAGCATTAAGTGACTCTCGCACCATAATTTCAGTATTACCCTCTAATCTTGGACTGCAACTAATACCTAAAATATTCATTCTTTCACTCTCCCTTGCATCAAATATGTCTAAGGGTTAGCCCGCAGTATTACCCTTGCATCCACAGCTAATGCACCATCTTTATAGGCAAAAACAGGATTGAGATCAATTTCCTGCAATTCTGGATTCTTCTCCACAAAATCAGAAATATTAATTAACCACTCTTCCAGAATTGATAAATTTACTGGTTCTTGTCCTCTATAACCTTCAAATAATGGGTATCCTTTTATCTCTCTAATCATCTCTGCTGCATCATATCTGGTCAATGGAACGATCCTGAAGGAAACATCTTTCATAATTTCTACAAAAATACCACCAAGACCAAACATAAGCACCGGTCCAAACTGAGCATCCGTAGATATACCGATAATTATTTCTACTCCAGGGCGAGCCATCTTTTGCACAGATATACCCTGAATTATTGCCTGGGGGTATTTCGCAGTAATAGCCTGCATAATATCATCATAAGCTTTACCTACCTGTTTTGATGTTTTTAGATTTAGCTTGACGCCACCAGCATCACTTTTATGGACAACATCAGGTGAAGCTATTTTTAACACTACCGGAAAGCCAATCTGCCGGCTTATCGAAATTGCCTCTTCCCCAGATGCAGCCAGCTTAGTATCATTTACATTTATCCCAGCCAGTTTCATAAGTTCTTTAGATTCTATCTCTGTCAGCAAACTCCTGCCGGTATTTCTAGCTATTTTCATTATCTGTAATTTATTCACTAAACATATCCTCCGACACTACCTTAATTAGTATAAAACAGTGTAACAGATTACTTAATTTCTGAAAAGACAACAGGATTTATATCCTCCGGTTCTATGTAATCTTAGTTGTTTTATTTATTTTTAGAACCATCATCTTTTATCAAGTCTGTCTCTTTTAATGCTTTAGTAATTGCTGCAGTTAGCTTTGTATAACTTTCCTTTTTTCATTCTTTTCTAATTTCCGAACAAAAATACAGATTCCCACTATCACCCCTACTACTATAAAGAACCCTCGTGTTTCAGCCTCAGTGATAGGTATACCTGCACCCCACTTCTGAAATATGGGGAAAATGTAACCAAAAACCATCGCAAGAATTACAAAGAATATTCCTTTCCACATAGATATAATCCTCTTAACAAGATATTTAGGAAGATTATACACATACTTTAATATATTCATAAACTACCTCTTTTATTACCATCTAAGATTACGTAATAAGTATCCTCCAACGCTATTGACAAATAGAGTAATATGGTGTTAAAGTGCCACAAATTAAATATTGTAAAGGCTTTGAACAAGATTAGTAGGTTTCAAGCGAAGCTCAGAGAGTCGAGTAAGGTGTGAGTCGATGCTGGCGCAGAAATTGAATGGACTTGGGAGCTGCAAGCCGAAAGTTTCCAAAGCAGGAAATGAGTAGGTTCTGACGTGAGGGAAGCGTTATCAAATCCCAGGGTATCGAGCGTATTTTTAAGATATCAAACTCCGTACCTGAAAAGAGATAGTCATTCGAAATAAATGGCTAATAAGGGTGGTACCGTGGAATTAAGCCTTCTGCCCCTTAAAAGGGCAGAAGGCTTTTTTTATTAGGAGGCACAGTAATGTTTACTATGTCATGGCAGTGGCCCTCTGGGGCCTTATAAATTTTCCAATCAAATATCTATAAAATTATAAAAAGGAGAGAGAAATGGACGAAACCAAGATTATTCTTACTGATGCAGAAATGCCGACTGCTTGGTATAACATTCAGCCAGATTTACCTGAACCGCTACCTGCGGTGTTACATCCGGGCACAGGCAAACCGGTAACGCCAGATGACTTAGCACCTTTGTTCCCAATGGCACTGATAATGCAAGAGTTTAGCCCGGAGCGATACATCGAAATTCCGGAAGAGGTACAATCTGTTTACCGGACCTGGAGACCAACCACTCTTCATCGTGCTTATCAGTTGGAAAAAGCTCTGGATACCCCTGCCAAAATCTACTATAAATATGAAGGAACCAGCCAGGCTGGCAGTCACAAACCCAATACAGCGATAGCCCAAGCATATTATAACAAACAAGAAGGAATTAAACGCATCACTACAGAGACCGGTGCCGGCCAATGGGGAAGTGCTTTATCTTTCGGCTGTATGTTTTTTGGCATTGAATTAAAGGTCTATATGGTTTCTATTAGTTATCACCAGAAACCATACCGCCGTATCATGATGGAAGCCTGGGGAGCAAAATGCGTACCCAGCCCGAGTATGGATACCGAAGTCGGACGGAAGATGCTGGCCGAAGACCCTGACTGCCCGGGCAGTTTAGGCCTGGCAATCAGTGAAGCTGTTGAAGATGCTGTGTCCAGAGAAGATACTCACTATTCGCTGGGTAGTGTACTCAACCATGTTTTAATGCACCAGACCATCATCGGCCTGGAGACAAAAAAGCAGCTGGAAAAAGCAGGAGCTTATCCCGATGTAATAGTTGGTTGCATTGGCGGCGGCTCAAACTTTGCCGGAATGTTTTTGCCTTTTATTAAGGATAAAATTAGCGGCAAGAACCCAGACCTGCGCATTATAAATGTTGAACCGGCCAGCTGTCCCACACTTACCAAAGGACTTTATGCTTATGACTTTGGTGATTCAGCCGGACTGACACCATTAATGAAGATGTATACTCTGGGTCATCATTTTATGCCACCTCCAGTTCATGCTGGTGGATTACGCTACCACGGGATGGCACCAATCATTTGCCATCTCCATAAGCTTGGTATTGTTGAGGCTCAGTCAGCACACCAACTGGACACCTTCAAAGCAGGAATAACTTTTGCCCGCAGTGAAGGCATACTAAGCGCTCCGGAAACTATGCACGCTATTAAGGTTACTATTGACGAAGCCCTGAAATGCCGGGAATCTGGTGAGGCAAAGACTATTCTACTTTGTCATAGTGGACACGGGCATGTTGATATGGCTGCCTATGATGCCTATTTATCAGGAAAGCTTACAAACTATGACTATCCTGAAGAAAAAGTAAAGCAGGCATTGGCAGAATTACCACAGGTACCTACAGATTAAATATTTGACAGGCAAGGGGCGAGAATGTACTTGCCCCTTGTCCTTTTTTTTATTTAGCATTAGACTTAATTTAATAATTTGTTAATATCCTGTAGTAATATTATAATATAGCTAATTATGAAAATGTTTAATTTTAAATATCGGTTTATTTCTCTTATACTGGTATTGTCACTTACACTGAGTACTGGATGTGACTTGTTAACTAAAACTGAACCAGAATCAAATAATTCCACTACCAATGAAACCAACCCTATTGACGAAGACTGGACTTCCGCAACTGTATCAAGTAATGCAATTGTATTACCCAGTATTGCCCAGGTTGTAGCTAAGATAAAACCCTCAGTGGTAGCAATTAATACCGAAGTTATAACCTATGATTTTTTCAACCGGCCATATTCACAGGGGGGTGCCGGCTCAGGGTGGATTATTGACGAGAGCGGAATTATCATTACCAATAATCATGTCGTTGAAGGAGCTGAAAATATTACGGTCACCTTAGCTGATAACAGAACTTTCCCAGTTAACAAAACCGCGGTATTTACCGACCCGCTAACTGATTTAGCAGTACTCAAGATCGAAGCTGAAAACCTGCCTGCCGCCAGTATAGGAGATTCCTCCAGATTAAGGGTAGGTGATTGGCTGGTCGCTATCGGCAATTCTTTAGGGTTAGGCATAAGTGCAAAAGAAGGTATAGTTAGTCGAATTGGAGTTTCGGTACCTATATCTTCGACGCAGACTCTATATGACCTTATTGAAACCAGTGCTGCTATTAATCCGGGAAACAGTGGTGGTCCACTGGTAAACATGGCAGGAGAAGTAATTGGTATTACCAGTGCTAAAATTGCCACTACCGGAGTAGAAGGTATGGGCTATGCCATAAGCAGTAATACTGCTATTCCAATTATCGAGCATCTGATTCAAAATGGCTATGTGATTCGCCCTTACCTGGGAATAAGTTACAGTGATGTAAATTCAATTCTAGTTACACAATACAACCTGCCTGTAGAGACCGGCATAATTGTTGCCGATGTAATCCCCGGCTACCCGGCTGAAACTGAAGCTGGCCTACAAACAGGTGACATTATTGTTGCTCTTGATGACCAGGAAATAATCAATGGCAATGACCTGAGACTAGCTTTAATTAACTATGAAATTGGTCAAACGGTAGAAATAACCTTCTGGCGCGGTGATACAAAAGAGACTGCCCACGCCACGCTCACTGAAAGCCCACCACCATACTAAGTCAGTTAACTACCTTTACTCCCAGTAATATATCATATCCACTTAATTTAAATTCCTGGGTGAAGATATCCTCTCCCGATATTCCTTCTACCAATTGCTGAGATAAAGTTTCCTGCATAATATAGCCCGCTAACTTCTCGTCTTCCATTATTCCCTTCAGATCGGCATCTAATTGAAAATAGGTAATAATACGGTCAGAAATATCAAACCCGGCCGAACGGCGCATCATCTGTAGTCTATGCACTATCTCACGCGCCAATCCTTCTTTAACAAGGTCTTCCGTCAGTTCAGTATTAATAGCCGTATTGATAGTCGTCTCAGTAACTATTGTAAATTTAGAATCATCAAGAACCGCCACTTTGTCAAAAGAATCAGCTTTTATTTCCTTAACATTCAGCTCTTCTATCAGCTGAGGTTTAATTCTTTCCAAAGCCTCTTTTTCAAAAATTGAGTTGAGACCAACATAGTTGATTGCCAGAGGTTGCCGTACTTTAATACCCGCTTTACTCCGTGCTGCTCGACCAAGTTTCGATAATTTCATCGCTAAACTTGTATCAGTAGATAATTGCTCATCAATTTTATGCTTATCCGATACTGGAAAATCAGCCAGATGCACACTATCCGGAGCTGCAGGAAATACGGAGCAAACTAGGTTTTGATATAGTTCTTCAGCCACAAACGGAATAAACGGAGCCAAAAGCTTAGACAAAGTAACCAAACACTGATAGAGAGCAGCATACGCCGACTGTTTATCAGCATCATTTTCACTCTTCCAGAAACGGCGACGGCTGCGGCGAACATACCAGTTTGACAAGCCGTCAACAAAGCTTTCTATTTTTCTCCCGGCATCTGTGGGATTATAATTATCCAATGCAGTATCAACATCAAGTATCAATTGATTAAGCTCAGAGATAATCCACTTATCCAGATCAGATTGTTCTGACAGAGAGCTTTCAGGTTCAGGAATAAAATTATCTATATTTGCATAAGTAATAAAGAAGGAATATACATTCCATAATGTGAGCAAAAAACGGCGTGTTATCTCCGATACCATCTTTTCATCAAAACGATATACATTACCTGCCGGCGCCGTAGTAATAAAATACCAGCGCAAAGCATCAGCCCCATATTTATCAATTACCGCCGCAGGTTCAACCACATTACCCCTGGTTTTACTCATCTTCTCCCCTTTAGCATCGAGGACATGACCCAGACAAATAACATTATTGAAGCAAGGACGACCAAAAAGCAAAGTAGAAATGGCATGTAAACTGTAAAACCAGCCCCGGGTCTGGTCCACCGCTTCAGAAATATAATCAGCAGGGAACCTCCCGTCAGCAAGCAGAGTATCATTCTGAAACGGGTAGTGCCACTGGGCTATTGGCATTGCTCCGGAATCAAACCAGCAGTCAATCACCTCAGGTACACGCCTCATTTTGGCACCGCATTTGGTGCAGGTAAAAGTCAGTTCATCCACAAAGGGGCGGTGCAAATCTAATGGTTCTTTTAGTCCGGCAAATTCAGCTTTACCTTTCAGGTCTTCCACCCCACCGATACATTCAGCGTGGTCACAAGATTCACAGCGCCATACCGGTAGCGGTGTTCCCCAATAACGCTCACGGGAAAAAGCCCAGTCCACGTTATTTTCCAGCCAGTCACCAAAACGACCGTTCTTAATGTATTCCGGATACCAGTTTATTTCTTTATTCCCGCTAATAAGCTTTTCTTTAACCGCAGTAGTCCTGATATACCAGCTTTGCTTTGCATAATAAATGAGAGGTGAATCACAACGCCAGCAGAAAGGATAAGTATGACGTATTTTTTCGCTACGAAAAAGAAGATTTCTTGATTCAAGATCAGCTAAAACAAGTGGATCGGCATCTTTAATAAATTTACCGGCGAATGCATAGCTGCCGGTCATTTTCCCTTGTAGATCTACTGGCTGAACAAAATTCAGCTTACTTTGCATCCCAGCTTCAAAGTCTACTTCACCAAAGGCAGGTGCTACATGAACTATACCAGTACCTTCTTCCATAGAGACAAAATCAGTAGCAATAACATGATAAGTCAAATTTTCATCAGATGGCTGTGGTTCAAATATATTAGCTACCGGCTGTAATCTCTCCACTCCATACTGATGCGGATTAAACAATGGTTCATATTTGGCTTTTACCAGATCTTTTCCCTTGAATCTGGCCACTTCACCTAAATTATCTAAACCTATCTTTTCCAGTAAGGCTGAAGCCATTATTAAATAGCTATCTTTATCTTCCACTACTACGTATTCATCATCAGGAGCCACCGCCAGGGCAGTATTACCCGGTAATGTCCAGGGAGTAGTGGTCCATGCTAAAAAGTAAGCAGGTTTATGCGAAAAAAGACCTTCAAGGCGTTTTATTTCTCTACTACTAACACCAGAGTCTACTAACCCACCGAAAACTAATTTAAACTTTATGTAAATTGAAGGGTCTTCAGTATCATCTTTATAGCCTTGGGCAACTTCATGAGAACTAAGGGAAGTACCACAACGCGGGCAATGCGGGGTCACCCGATAACCCTGATAAACCAACCCCTTATCCCACATTTGCTTTATTGCCCACCAGACAGTTTCAATATATTCGTTTTTCATGGTAATATAGGCATTTTCCAGATCTACCCAATAGCCAATACGCTCGGTCATTGTATTCCATTCTCTTAAGTAACCAAATACACTTTCCCGACAGCGTGCATTAAAATGATCAACCCCGTAATTTTCTATTTCTACTTTATTGGAAATACCTAGTTTTTTTTCCACTTCCAGCTCTACCGGTAAACCATGCGTATCCCAGCCCGCAATACGTGGCACATAATAACCTTTCATTGCTTTATAACGGGGAATAACATCCTTATAAACGCGAGACAAAACATGGTGTATTCCAGGTCTGCCATTGGCAGTCGGCGGACCTTCATAGAATACAAATTGCGGACCATCAGAACGAGACTCTACGCTCCGTTTAAATACATCTTTATTCTTCCACAAACTTAGAACATTTTCTTCCAATTGCGGAAAATTCACTTTACTGGTTACCGAATGAAACATAATAAACCTTCCCTATATAATATAAAAATCCCGCCCTCTAGGGGCGGGATTTTATTTACCCGCGGTACCACCCTATTTCCCCTACCCGCAGACAGGAGCACTCTTCTAAGGCACAAATTTATGCCCTCACCTCAGATAACGGCTGGTGTGACCGACCAAGTCTACTAAGCAAATTACTTATTATCTACCGTTTGGTTGGTAACTCGGGAGAGATTTTCAAAGGAGCAAATACATCTGCTCACACCATACCAGACTCGCTTAGTATTAGTTATCCCTCTACTCTTCTCCGTCACTGTCTTTGTTAAATAAAGTTTAACATAATCTAAAGAGGCAATCAAACAAATCACTCTTTAGGTAAAATAACTACTTTACGAGCTTCACCCTCACCAATACTCTGCGTAATAACATCAGGATGTTCCATCAGTGCCAGGTGAATGATACGTCTTTCATAAGCCGGCATAGGTTCCAGCATAAATAGTTTTTCCTCCACCTTAACCTGTTCTGCAATGTTTTCAGCCAATACCCGCAAAGATTCATAACGGCGTTTTTTATATCCCTCTATATCAATAATTATTGGCACCCAGGCACTGAGCTGATGACCTAAAATCAATCTAACGATATATTGTAAACAAGATAGAGTCTGTCCGCGACGACCAATCAAAATACCCAAGTCATCACCTTCTATATTGAATACAATCGGAGCAGCTTCTTCATCATCTTCATTAAAAGTATCATTTTCAACAAAAACAGAAGCAACCACTCCCATTTTCGCAAGTAATTCCTCTAAGATATTTTTAGCAACCTTAACTATATTATTCTTTTCTTCAAATGTAGGTGTTAATTCTTCCACTTTGATCATAGCCTCCTCAGCCCCCAGTCCAAAGACACCTTGCTTACCTTCTTTTAGGACGGATATTTTTAATTCTTCCCGACTGACGCCCAATTTCTTTAAGGCGTGCTGAATAGCCTTCTCCACGGTCTTGCCTTTTATCTCCAGATTTTTCATTGTTTAAGCCTTCTCCCGTAGAACCCTGTTCAATAATATCAGCACCAACATCAGCATAGTCTGAAGAGCTCTTTTCTATTTGGATAATACGCTTCTTAAATCGCCTGTCTCTTGGTGACCCTTCAGTCGTAGTTTTTACCAAGCCCCCCCATCCGCTAACAAAATACTGTATAACAACACTAATAACATTAGAAGTTACCCAGTAGAGCGCTAATCCACTAGGGAATTGCAGGGAAAGAAAAGTGAACATCATTGGCATAAGCCACAACATCATAGTACTCGTTGACTGTTGTTTAGGATCAGTTGAAGGCGATGTTACCATCTTCTGTTGAACCCACATTGAGGCTCCAACTAAGATTGGCAGGATAAGAAAACGGTCAGGTAAAGCCAGATTTAACCACAGGAAATCACTGCCCAACGGAACCATAGAATATACTACCGGCCATGAGTAAAGATACCCGGATAAATTCAGTAAACCTTCAGGAGTTACTGCCAGAACCAGCATAATTGATTGGTAGAGAGCTATCCAAATAGGCAATTGGATCAGCATAGGGAAGACACAACCCGCCGGACTTATCCCTAATTCTTTATACAACTTCATCTGTTCCTGGGCTAACCTTTGCTTATCTTTAGCAAACTTCTTTCGGAGCTCAACAAGCTTGGGTTGAATTGACTGCATTGCTTTAGTAGAACGAAGCTGTCTGATAGTCAATGGGTACATACAACCGCGAATAATAATAGTCAACACAATAATAGTCAGTCCAAAGTTATTGAATAGAACACTAGACAACACTACCAGACTGTTTAGCACCGGCTTAAAAATAATTAAATCCCAGATTTCTCCCATACCCGCTAAACCTACCTTATTCGCTAATTAATGAAAGGTTCCACAACACAACCCCTGTTCTCGCATCCAAGGCATAAAGTATTTCATTTTCTTGAGCATGTATATAAATAACACCATCACTCGCGTACAAAGGAGAATTTATTTCTTCCTCCAGATCAGTTAATAACTTTGCCTGATTAATATCTGTATCCAAAGAGTATATCAGCCCATCTTCTGTAGCAATAATCACTGTATCATCGATCAACACTGGTGATGAACTGACTGGACTGCCCAAATCAACTGCATCTACAATTTCATGGCCGTCCGTTACATTCAAAATATAGACTTTCCCATCAAGACAGGGGGCATATACAGTATTATTATGTGCCGTTGGTTTTGCCCAAAACCACTTTTCCGCCATGAATTCCCATTTCAGACTGCCATTATTAGCATCCAAAGCATAGATATGCCTGTCAAATGACGCATTAAAAGCTATACCTTCATGTATAACCGGGCTAGAAGCCAAAGCTCCGTCGGTTTCAAATTCCCATTTTTTGCCACCGGTATCAGCATCCAACGCATAAAGTTTCTGGTCAAAGGAACTAATGTACAGAATATCTCCATTAATCTCCGGAGTTGCCCAAATCTTATCTTCTGTCTCAAAGTCCCATTGCTTATCACCGGTAATAAGATCTAAGGCATAAACCTTTCCATCTGAACAACCAAAATACACTTTATCTTCAGAGACCACTGGACCACTAACAATAGGAGAGAGATTACCTCCGCGAGGATATACCCACCTTAATGCACTGGTACTGGTATTGAAGGCATAAATTTTACCATTATAGCCTCCAATAAAAACCAGCTCACCGCTTACTACCGGGGAACCATAGACAGCTACCACTGTTGATGCTGCTCCGCAACCACCTGATGATTCGGCTGAAGTTTCCAGAGGGACATCTTCAAACACACGAATATGAGTTGATGCATCTATGGCTACCAGTTTTCCTTCTGTAGATCCTAAAAATATAGTATCATCACTAACCGTTACTCCCGACCAACCTCTCGGCACAGAAGCAGTTCCAACACATCCGGAAAAAACCAATACTCCCATAATTAAAAGGAATGATACTATAATCAACATTTTTCTATTTTTTGATGCTTTATGCTTAAACCACACTTAACTACTCCAAGGAATCAAAGGTATCAAGGCACAGGATCATAACCGCACTCATGGAAAGGATGACATCGTGCCAAACGCCTTACTCCTAACCATACCCCTTTAAAAAAACCAAATTTTGCAATAGCTTCATATGTATATTGAGAACAAGTCGGGCTAAATCGACAGTAAGACGGCATAACCCGAGACCAACTGGCCTGGTAAATCTTAATTAGTTTCAAGGCTACTTTTTTCATAATTTTTCACTAACAGTTGGGCTTTAGACAACAAATTCTCAATTACTTCTTTGAGTTCTGCATATCTAACAAGAGCCACACTAGGGCGAGCAATAAAAACAACATCCCATCCCACATTTAGTGGCAAGTTCCGTAAAATTTCACGAAGCGAGCGCTTTACCTTGTTTCTTATCACCGCATTGCCTACTCGTTTACTAACAGAAAAACCATACCTAGATAAATCCAACCCATTAGGTAAGATTTTAATCACTATAATATTACTTACCCAGGAACTTCCCTCATTATATACTAACGCATACTGCTTTGATTTAGTAAGGTATTTCTCTCCCTTCATCTCTTAACCAGTTTAATAGCAAAAATACTATTTATCAAAAATAAAGGTTAGGTATAAACTAAACAAGCACGCAAAAACAATATTAATTAAATCATACCACGGTTAATTTTTTACGACCCTTAAGTCGTCTCGCTTTTAATACAGCTCGTCCCCCGCGAGTACTCATTCGCTTCAAAAAGCCATGCTCACGCTTCCGTGGTATACTTTTTGGTTGATAAGTCCTTTTTGGCACTTTAACTCCTTATATTTTTCAAGTTACTATACTTAACTTACATCACTTCTCATTAGCCAATCTAATAAGATTAATCAGAAACAGTATATATAATGGAAAGACAAATTCTCCCTACGCATAATTCCCCCTTTAAGAGAAAACTTGCTTATTCAAATTAGAAAGGAAATTAGAGATAAATAGATAGGAAACCCAATCCACCAAACTAATTACCGATATTCAAGTCTCCCATCTCACGAACATGGGCTGATACATATGGCAACAAAGCCAAGTGACGCGCCCTCTTTATTGCCACGGCTAAGGCACGCTGATGCTTGGCACAAGTACCTGCCCTGCGGCGTGGCACAATTTTCCCTCTACCTGATATATAACGGCGCAATTTAGAAGGATCTTTATAGTCTATCTCTTCAACCTTATCAACACAGAAGGCACATACTTTACGCCTAGGTACATACCTTGATTTCTGCCATTTCCCAGTCTTTACTCTAGTTGTTCTTTGTCCAATCACTCCGGTAAATCCCTACCTCCTATCAATTATTAAGTATTAAGCTCTAATTTACACCTAAAATGGAATGTCTTCTGGCTCCAGTTCGCCAATTCCAACTTCTTCAATTTTATCACCGCCAAGAGAAGTTGCCCCCTGTCTATCAAGAAAAGTTACCCGGCTGGCTATTATTTCAGTTCGATAATGCTTTTGACCATCTTGGCCATCCCAGCTACGGGTACGCAGTCTGCCTTCAGCATAGATCAAACGGCCCTTGGTCAAAAACTGATTACACTGCTCTGCCAGCTTATTCCAGCTAACTACAGTAAACCATTCAGTTTCCTGCTTACGCTCACCTTCAGAAGTAGTATATACCCGATTAGTCGCAACACGAAACGAAACTACTGGATTACCATTTGGAGTAAAACGCATTTCGGGTTCGCTTCCAAGATTACCGATAATCATCACTTTATTCAAACTGGCCATTATCTTGAGCCTCCTCTTGCCTTACCCATTTCTCTCCAACTTCCGCAAATTAACTGTTTACTCTTATCAAAAGATACCGCAAAACTTCCTCAGAAATCTGCAGATTTGTTTCTAGCTCATTGCCAAATTCAGGCCCTAACTTAAAACGCGCCAACACATAACTACCCTCTGCAAAATGCTCAATAGGATAAGCTAGTTTTCTTTTACCCCAGCGCTCTATATCAGAAACAGTACCACCTTTTTCAGTAATAAACTGGATTATACTATCTACCGTGGCATCAAATTTCTCTTCTGTAACCTCCGGGCTAATAATCAGCGTTAGCTCATAGTCGCGAAACCGCACATCTTCTATTTTTAATGTTTCTTTAGATACCAATTTTCCTCCTCAAGAATTACTGCACATTATGGTACATAATAGCACATAACAGTGGAAGCAAACAATATATATTCTATAAACTCTGTTAGTATATGTTAATATAAATAAGCATTTATCACAACTATTCAATATAATAATGTCTATTTTAAAGAATGATAGTAAGAAAATAAGTTCACCGAAAATAAAAAGCAGCTGGACACAGAATAATATAATGACAACTTGCTTGACATGATTTAATACCCCTGATAGACTTTATCTAATATTTAATAGGCTATTTTGTGATAACCTGTTTAAATAAAAGGCCCCGTGGTGTAGCGGCCTAACATGCCACCCTGTCACGGTGGAGATCGGGGGTTCGAATCCCCCCGGGGTCGCCATGAATATCTCTGGTGTGAAATTCATGGTTCAATTCCCGGCTTAGGTTTTACCAATACAATTCTAATACCTTTTATACGTATCTGCTCATGTAGCCTCGCATTGAGAAAGATGAGGTTCTTTTAATATATGAACTACCGTACAGACATTAGAAATATAGCTATCATTGCCCACGTTGACCATGGTAAGACTACCTTGGTCGATGCCATGCTAAAACAGAGTAATATTTTCCGCGATAATCAAGAAGTAGGCGAATTGATAATGGATAATAATACCCTTGAACGTGAAAAAGGTATTACTATCATGGCAAAGAATACAGCAGTGGTATACCGTGATATTAAAATTAATATTATTGATACACCAGGTCATGCCGATTTCAGTGGAGAAGTAGAACGTGTCATCAGCATGGCTGACTGTTGCTTACTTCTTATCGATTCTGTAGAAGGGCCTATGCCTCAAACAAAATTTGTGCTCCGCCACGCGCTGCAAAAAGGTATGAAAACAATCGTGGTTATCAATAAGATGGACCGTACAAACTCACGGATACCAGAAGTAATCAGGCTAACTCAGGATTTATTTCTGGAATTAGCTATAAGTGCTGACCAACTCGATTTCCCAATATTGTATGCCAGCGCCAGAGACGGCATTGTTGTCACAGAACCAAATATGCCAGGTAAAAATATAGAGCCGCTTTTTGAATGTATTCGAGATAATGCACCACCCCCACAAATTGAAAACGGACCATTCCAGATGCTGGTATCCAATCTGGACTATGACACCCATAAAGGTAAAATCGCCATCGGCAGAGTCTGGAGGGGAAATATTACCCCACATGATTACGTATCCAGAATAAGCGCTGATGGAAATATAGATAATTATGAAATCGCCGAAGTATTTAACTATCTCGGGCTAAAACGCTTAAAGATAGAACACGCCGAAGCGGGTGAAATCATCGCGATTACCGGCATCGATAAGGTAAGTATTGGAGACACGATTGCCAGTATAGAAAATCCTGAAGCATTACCGCGAATCGAAATCAGTGAACCAACAGTAGAGATGACATTCAGCATCAACACTTCACCTTTTGGCGGACGCGAAGGGCGCTTTTCTACTACACGCCAGCTGAGAGAAAGACTATATAAAGAACTGGAAACTAACCTCAGCCTTAGGATTCAAGATACAGACAGCCCTGATACATTTCTGGTAAAAGGGAGAGGAGAACTGCACCTCGCCATTTTGATTGAGACTATGCGCCGCGAGGGATATGAACTTGAAATCTCAAAACCGAAAGCAATTACAAAAATTATTGACGGTAAACTTAATGAACCAATGGAGGTTCTCACCATCGATACCAAGGAACAGTACATCGGTATTTTGAATGAAATACTGAGCAAAAGACAGGCCCAAATGGTTGATATGCATAACGATAATCAAGGAAATATACGACTGGTATTTAACATTCCAACAAAAGGACTCCTTGGTTTCCGAAACTCTTTTCTTATCGCTACACGCGGAGACAGTATAATGAATACTTTATTCCTTGGCTATGAGCCATGGCACGGAGAGATTATTTCTAATCGCAGTGGTGCGCTGGTGGCATCAGAGCAAGGCACTGCCATTACATACGGTCTTAATAATGCCCAGGGAAGAGGCATAACATTTATTGACCCCGGTACGAAAGTTTATGAAGGCATGATTGTAGGACTCAATACAAGAGCCCAGGACATACCCGTTAACGTATGCAAAGAGAAAAAGAGGACTAATATACGGTCATCTACTTCTGACATTGCAATAAAGTTAACCCCTCCTCTAAAAATGAGTCTGGAACAGGCAATTGATTTTATCAATAAAGATGAACTAGTAGAAATAACACCGAAAAATATCAGGTTGAGAAAAAAGCTACTTACTTATTCACAACGGTTGAGAACTATTTCCAATTCTCGCCAAAACAACAGATAATATACTTGAAACTCGCATACCGTTTATATACTTCGGTATTACTCAATCTTGGTAGATGGCTTTCAAGAGTATATAATCTCCTTAGCATTACTGTTGGGAGTGCATTATGTTCAAAATTAATACCTTTATCAAACTCATCAAGTATGTCGCTGGATATATCCTTATTGGATTGGGGATATTCGCAATCAACAACTTAGGGGTAGCGAAAATGATGCTTGGCGAGAATACAGCCAATGCCCTTTTCTACCCCGTTTATTATTGGGTTATACAATGGACAACGGTAGTATTTCTAGTAGTGTTGTTTGGTTTGATAATATTTCCCATCATCAACTACATAATAAATCGTGGTGAACCTGATGATCCTAGTGCAGAATTAAAGGCTCTTATTAGACTTGATGGTAAACTAGATAGTCTTATTGAAATAATAGGTGGTAAGAGTAATGGAACAACCAAGAATGAGTAGAACCTATACTTCTGCTCTCTTTAATTTATTTCGTTCCATTATTATTACTCTTTATATAATATTGGAAACTATTAATTTACGTCTTGCCGCCTCATAGCTAATCACATATTATTTGGTTAATTTTCTCACCTTCCGCTGTTTTGACTGAACTATATCTGATAAGTTTTACGTGTTATCCAATCTGCAGGAATTTAAAACTAAATCGGTAAAATTAAAGGACCACCTCTGAAAAATGTATACATTTAACAACATAAAAACACTATAAAACCATTACTTTACTTTTATGCTTTGGGTAATTATTTTATAATAGTGTTTTAAATATTAATATTATATTAGGAGAAATTATCGATGCGCTGTAGTTTATTCCAAAAATTCTTGATTAGCAGTGACAGCCTGCATGTATACGCAGCTAATAAGCTAATATTTACTTCTGACAAGACTCATTTAATACCTTTACTTGAATATATTAACCAGTTTT
>JAQTVP010000100.1 GCA_028707015.1 Dehalococcoidales bacterium
GTAATAAATGAACTAAAGCCAACCCAGTGTGCAATTGCCTTTGATAAGAAGGGGCCAACCTTCCGGCATAAAATGTTTGACCAGTATAAAGCACAACGCCCGAGCACTCCCGATGAACTGGTCAAGCAATTCGGCAGGGTAAGACAATTAGTGAAAGCTTTTAATATTCCCATTTTTGAGCTTGATGGCTATGAGGCAGATGATATCCTGGGCAGCTTAAGCCAACAAGCCAGTAACCAGGGTATTGATACCATTATTGTTACAGGTGATGCTGATGCAATGCAATTGGTATCTCCCAGCATTAAAGTACTTTATCCCAAACCGGGACGGAGTTTTAGCAATACCATTCTCTATGATGAAGATACCGTAATTCAGAAATATAGCCTTAAACCTCAACAAATAATTGACTATAAAGGATTAAAGGGTGATCCCTCAGATAATATTCCCGGCGTACCAGGTATCGGCGAAAAAACAGCTACCAAACTCCTCCAGCAATTTGGCAGCATTGATAATATCTACACTCAACTGGATAAGGTTACGCCATTGAAACTGCAAAAACTGCTTCGGGAAAATGAAAATATTGCCCGTCAGAGTAAAGAGCTGGCCACAATAGTTATCCAAACACCAGTTACTCTTAATCCTAAAGACTGCCAGCTCAGCCAATATGACCGCCAGCAGGTAACAGCACTATTCCGCGAACTAGAATTTTTTAGCCTGTTACCTAAACTACCCGAGGACGAAAGAGCAATAAACGAAGACCTCACTCAGAGTAAGGCACAACCACCAGCCACGGTAAATTACCATCTCATAAATACGCCAACGTCTCTTGATGAACTGGGAAAACACCTGGCAACAACCGCAAATATTGCTTTTGATACGGAGACTACCAGCATAAATGCTATGTCCGCTGAACTAGTGGGTATTTCACTATCTCCTGCTCCCGGTGAGGCATACTACATACCTGTTGGGCATACCGGACTGGGACAAATAGAACAATTACCATTTAAACAGATTAGAGAATGCCTTAAACCCTTACTGGAAAATGATAATATAACTAAATTTGCCCATAATGGCAAGTATGATATGACGATAATGGCAGAGAACGGAATAAATATCAGTAATCTTACCTTTGATACCATGATTGCAGCACATTTACTTTGTGAGAAATCTCTGGGATTAAAAGCCCTTGCTTTCAGTAAATTAGGCATTGAAATGACACCTATCACTGACCTTATTGGCTCTGGAACCAAGCAAATTTCTATGGCTTTGGTAGCAGCCAAACAAGCTGCTGATTATGCCTGTGCCGATGCTGACATTACCGGGCAACTAACTGAAACATTAAAAACAGAACTTCAGCAGCAGGAACTTTGGCACCTGTTTTCCCAAGTTGAAATGCCACTGATACCTATACTTATATCTATGGAAAGAAATGGGATAGCTCTGGATAAGGAATTATTAAGAGAAATGTCTCACCGTATCGGCAGGCAATTACTCAACCTGGAAGCAGAAATATATAAAAATGCTGGCCATCAATTCAATATCAATTCGCCACAGCAACTTAGCTCTGTTTTATTTGAGGAAATAGGATTACCATCAGCGCGTAAAACCAAAAGTGGCTACTCTACCGGAGCCTCAGTACTGGAAAACCTGCGCGGAACTCACCCGATAATAGAATTTATTCTGGACTACCGCCAGTTAGCCAAACTCAAATCCACCTATATTGATGCCCTGCCCAGATTGATAAACAACAAAACAGGACGATTGCATACCAGCTTTAACCAGACAAGAACAGCTACCGGCCGCCTTTCTTCCAGTGAACCAAATCTACAGAATATCCCTGTCCGCGGTGAAGTGGGTAAAGAAGTGAGAAGAGCTTTTATCGCTCCTGCCGGCTCCTGTCTTCTGGCTGGTGATTACTCACAAATTGACCTGCGCGCACTAGCTCACCTGTCTCAAGACAAAGATCTAATCAGCGCTTTCCAAAATAATGAAGATATTCACGCTGCCACCGCTGCCCAGCTTTTTAATGTAGGCACCACTGCAGTCACACCGGATATGCGCCGCCTGGCAAAAACAGTCAATTTCGGCGTTATTTACGGTATGAGCGACTACGGACTGCAGCAAGCAACAGAACTATCACGAGAAGAAGCAGCCCAGTTTATTACCGCCTACTTTGATAAATATCCCGGGATACAGCAATACTTGGATTCTACCAAACAGCAGGCAAGAGATACCGGTTACGTACAAACAATACTGGGCAGAAAACGCTCTATTCCCGAAATAACCTCCCACAACCGCCAGATAAGAGAGACTGCAGAACGTATGGCAATAAACATGCCGGTACAGGGTACCTCAGCCGATATTATAAAGGTAGCAATGATTAAACTATCCCAGGAAATGAACACGCGCCAATTAAAAAGCAAGATGATACTTCAGGTACATGATGAGCTAATTTTTGAAGTACCTGATGACGAACTGGCTATAATGCGCCAGATTGTTCCCCAAATTATGTCTGACGCCATAACGCTAAGCATCCCACTAAAAGTAGATATTAAAACAGGAAAAAACTGGGGAGAGATGGACTAATTAATGAAGAACAGAGTAATAAATGAGTAAACTCCAGGCTATTATTTTTGCCCTTTTTATTACCTCTTTTGGGATACTTAGTTTTCTGACCAATCAGTACACCTCATTTACTATTGATACAATTATCAGTCAATGGCTAAGAAAAATAGATTTTCCCGGTTTTACGTCATTAATGGAAACAGCTTCAGCCCTGGGGGCTATAATCCCCACTATTATTACAGTACTGGGAATAACATTAGTTCTTTGGTTTTATGGTAAAAGAAAGGAGGCTTTTTTTATTGCCGCGCTACCCAGTATCGCCGGATTAGTCAATTATTTATTTAAGGTATTAATTGCCCGTCCCCGCCCTAACGGAGGCAGCCTCAGTTTTCCCAGCGGACATACTATCTATGCCATTACTTTATTCGGTTTGCTATTCTACCTACTACCAAGATTAATTAAACAATCAGCATTAGTTCTGATATTAAGATGTTTGCTGGGGCTAATTATCCTGCTTATGGGCATATCTCGTATATATTTGGAGGCGCACTGGCCCAGTGATATCCTGGGGAGTATCCTGCTTGGCGGTTTTTTGCTGACCCTGGCCATCACCTTCTACCACGATTATAAAAAAGATAATAAAAATGAATCTAGTGAGGTAGCAAATGCCTGAACTCCCCGAAGTAGAAACAGTAAAGAATGAACTTTTACCCTATGTCATTAGGCGGCAAGTTACCGGCCTCAATCTTATCTGGAAAGGAATAGCACACCAGCCTCCAGCAGCAGAATTCTGCTCTCGCCTCATTGGTCAGACAATCAAAGGAATAACGCGGCGCGGCAAATATCTGCTATTTAGCTTAACCGGTGAGGAAGTATTAATAATCCATCTGAGAATGACCGGCTCACTTATTGTGGGCCATAACTCTACTGAACCACCCCAATATACCCGGGCTATAATTCATCTGGATAATAATACCAATATCTTTTTCCGTGACCCACGTAAGTTTGGATTAATGCGGCTGGTTAAAGATGAAAATACTATTATCGGTAAGCTTGGCCCCGAACCTCTGGATGCTAGTTTTACTCCGGAGATTTTATCTCAGCGTCTAGCTAGACGCACAGCACCAATTAAAGCACTGCTCTGCGACCAGCATCTTATTGCCGGAATTGGTAATATGTACGCTGATGAAACTCTTTTTTCTGCTAAAATCAACCCACTAAGATCCGGGGGAAGTCTTTCTTCACGCGAAATCAGCCATCTACACCAGTCAATCCAAAAGATATTAAGGTTAGCTATTATTAATAAGGGTGCCAGTGTGGAAAATTATTACCGCCCTGACGGTACACTAGGTACTGCCCATTTTGAATTTCAGGTAGCCCACCGTCTTAGTGGCAAGTCATGCCCCATCTGCGGTACAAATATTGAGCGCATCACTGTACGTAACCGAGGCACCTATTTCTGCCCACATTGCCAGCCAGAAATCTAATCCCAAAGACGAAATGGTGGGTATTTATCTGTCATTAGTGAGGCATAGGCAGCTACACGATATACCCATCGGTTTAAACCCATTACAATCCTGAAAATATTCTGGTGGTACTTACCGGTAAAAAGCAGGAATACAGCAGCAATGATAACCATTACAATAATAAGACCTGGCTCCTGATATTCCCAACGCTGATAGAAGGTCCAGTCCTCACGGAAATTCCATCCTCCAGCAAAAATAGCAACAATCATATAGTGCGGGATAGCTAGCAGCCACCACTTTACCATTGCCAGCCCTGGAGACAATTTGTCTGGATATTCCATATCAAGGTCAGCCGGATATTCAGCAACAGATTTCAGGGTAAAGGGTGGATATTTATCCGTACCCAGAACTTAATAACTGTAAAACCCTACTCTCCATGACCAGCGAAGTACTCCGAGATTATAATCAAACAATCCGCGGGGATACTTACTGCTAAATATTATTGCAAATAGAGCAATAATCCACGAAAAGATAAAACCTATCCATAGAAAAGCCAGAATAATAAGATGCGGCAGTATCAGTAACCACTTGATTAACCATAAACCGCTCCCCGGTGGTTCGGTCAGTTCACCTTTAATGATCAGCGGATAAGTATCTTGCTGAGACATTTTTATACCTCTCGTTTATCAACTCAATTCTGATTAGATTACTGGTACTGCTAGTATTTGTCAACAGGTTGCTTAATAATGGCAGATAATGCTAGAATAGCTTATCTATTATTACAAATATATTTACAAGGGAATTTAAAATGGCTGATAAACCTCTGAAAGACTTAGAAACGTTCATTGAGAATGTAAACAAGAAAGAAAAGAAACGCAACGGCTTAAAAATTCATTTTGCTTTTGCTAACCGTAAGCGTAAGGGTTAAACACCCGTTACGACTATTTATCTGCATTTATTGAGAAGGGATTATTTTCTTGCTCGAAGTTAGGAGCATAATTTTCTGCTGATCCCATTTTCTGTAACCAGCCGTTCTCTAAACCAAGCTTATCCACTAATTCCATCACTTCACCATATTCAGCTACTGAGATTTTTCTGGCCAGTACCGGAATCTGCTGTGCTAGATATAGCGGCAAATACTGCGACATTATACTAACGGATACTTTAGATGATATTTCTCGTGCCAGCCAGCCCAGCGAATCTTTACTTCCTGCCAAACCGTTGGGTAAAACCAGATGACGCACAATCAGACCTTGCTGAGCTATTCCAGATTTACCTATTATCAAATCTCCAACCTGCCGATACATTTCCTTAATTACCTCACGTGACTGCTCAACATAGTAAGAAACCTGTGAAAATTCTTCTGCAAATTGGTTATTAGCATATCTTAAATCAGGCAAGTATATACTGATAATGCCATCAAGCTCTTTTAACGTATCCACTGAGTCATAGCCATTAGTATTGTAAACCAGCGGAATCTTTAACCCCAGGGGAATTGCCACCAGTACTGCACGCATTATCTGGGGAACGAAGTGCATTGGGGAAACAAAGTTAATATTGTGGCAGCCAAGTTCATCTTGAAGATAGATCATTTTTTTAGCAAGAATATCACAATCCACCTCATTTATTTTTTGGTTTTCCCAGTTCTGGCTTATCTGGTAGTTCTGGCAGTAGACACAGCGCATATTACAGTTACCAAAAAATATTGTTCCTGAGCCTCTATTACCGGAAAGGACAGGCTCTTCGCCATGATGGGCACAGACTGTTACTACAATTGGACGATAACCTGAATGGCAGAACCCAGTTTCACAAGCAAGACGATTAACCCCACATTTCCGAGGACAGATATCACAGAAAGACAGCCGTACCTCAAGCCGCTCTAACCGCTGCTTAAGCTCTCCGGAATGGAATAATGCAATGTATCCCGGCTGGGAAAT